>JBBQTZ010000055.1:0-21014 GCA_038234405.1 Chitinophagales bacterium | reverse complement strand
GAATGACGAATTGGGAGTTGGGAACGAGTGACGAATGACGAATTGAAATCTACGATTGCCCATTGCCTATTGCCTATTGCCTATTGCCCATTGCCTATTGCCTATTGCCCATTGCCTATTGCCTATTGCCTATTGCCCATTGCCTATTGCCTATTGCCTATTGCCCATTGCCCATTGCCTATTGCCCATTGCCTATTGCCTATTGCCTATTGCCCATTGCCCATCAGTTAATGCCATGTAGGTTAGCGAGGGATTTTGGCAGGCCGAGGATGTCATGCAGGCTCCATCTGTTACAAATACATTTTTGCAATCCCATACCTGGTTGTTTTCGTTTAGTACAGATGTTTTAGCATCTTTACCCATACGTGCCGAGCCCATTTCATCAACGCCATGGCCAACAGCATGTCCACCATCACCTGTTGTTACATTCTTTACACCTGCATCTTCCAGCATTGCTTTTATCTCTACCAGTATATCCTTCCTCATATTTAATTCATTTTCTCTAATTACCGCATCCATGCTGAGTACAGGCAGTCCCCATTTATCTTTTACTTGTTTATCCAACGATATTTTATTGTCGTGGTAGGGTAATATTTCACCAAAACCACCAGCACCAATTCTCCAGCCACCTGGTTCAGATAATGCATCTTTAAATGAATTGCCAATATTGAGTTCTGCAATTTCTCTGCTCCAGTCGGTTCTGCTTGCCCCTCCCTGAAATCCATACCCACGTAGAAAATTTCTTTTGGTAGTATCGCTGCCAATATTTGTAAAACGGGGTACATAAAAACCATTCGCTCTTCTGCTATACACATAATTATCTTCATAACCTTCTATTGTGCCGGATGCGCCAAGATTGTAATGATGATCCATAATATTATGTCCTGGTTCTCCACTGCTGCTGCCCAACCCTTCTGGCCAAATGTCAGTGGCAGAGTTTATTAATACCCAGGCAGAGTTTAAGGCAGATGCATTTAAAAAAATAATTTTACTCAAATACTCATAGGTTATAATAGTCTCTGCATCTAAAACTTCTACCCCGGTTGCCTTTTTTGTATCCTTATCATACAAAATTTTAGTAACTATAGAAAATGGCCTAACCGTAAGATTGCCAGTAGCCTGTGCAGCAAGTAGGGTAGAAGATTGTGTACTAAAATAGCCACCGTAAGGACAGCCCTCCCAACATCGGATTCTAAACTGGCATTTGTTTCTACCTTCAATAGCTTCTGTTAAGTTTGCTGTTCTGCCAATGATAAAATGCCGGTTACCTTTGTAGGTTGCTTTTATTCTCGCAGCCACATCCTTCTCAACAATATTTAAATCCATAGGGGGCAAAAACTGCCCGTCTGGCAAGTGAGTTATACCTTCCAGCGAACCACTAATGCCAGCAAATTTTTCTACATAATCATACCATGGCGCTACATCTTTGTAACGTATTAGCCAGTCAACTCCATACCCATCTTTTGCATTGGCTTCAAAATCTAAATCGCTCAAGCGGTAGCTTTGCCTGCCCCACAAGGTAGAGCGGCCACCTAATTGATAACTTCGCCACCAGGTAAATGGTTTTACCTCTGTGTAGGGCGAATCCTTTTCATTTGCCCAGCAGTCCATCACGGCCTCATTAGCAGCCCATCCTCTATGTATTGCCGGATAATCTTTTCTTTGTTGTTGGGTTGTGCTACCCCTGTGTTCAAACTCCCACGGCTCTTTACCTGCTGTTTTATAATCTTTTATGTGCTCGTAATTTCGCCCTCTTTCCAGCATCAAAACTTTTAATCCTTTTTGGGTAAGTTCTTTGGCAGCCCAGCCACCGCTAATACCCGAGCCTATTACAATTGCATCATACTTGTTATCTGACATACCTTTATTTTTAAGATGTTGGATTTATTATAATTGCTTTTTATAGGGGTACAAAACTTTATAGGAGCTTGTTGATTATTGTTCTTCATGATCTATTCTGCACAATCTATTATTTTAAATACTGTTTTCTTTAAACCGGGGGTTTATTACAAACAGGTATAAGTTTTTTAACCAAGCTTTTACAGTTGAAGCAATAGTAGATTTTCAACTGCAAAATTCGCATATAGTCTAACCTATTGGCAATTAAGATTTAATTAAATGTTATTTCAATATGTAAATGCAGATAGTTTGCAATAAATAAGCGGCAAGCATCTTTATAAATGGTAAACTACAATTTATTTGCAAAACAACAATTACTCTTTAATTATTAAAGGGTTTTCTAATCCACTGTCGTATTAATGAAATAGAAATTTTTAAACATAAAAAAGCCCTGCAATAGCTTGCAAGGCTTTTAAAATAAATAATACTTCTATTAATTTTTTATAAATGTAGCAATGGCTTCTTCTTTTCCATCTGCAGTAACTGCTCTTATTACATAATTTCCAGATGGTAACATAGCAACATTTACCAGCAATGAATTATTGCCATCCGTTATCAACCTCGTATTTTCATATAGTTTTTTACCATTTAAACTGTTAATTGTTACTTGTACTTTACCAGTTGCAGGAGATTCTATACTGATATGTAGAGCGTCTTTTACCGGGTTTGGATAGAGCGCATTTATTTGCAGTTTACTAATTTTACCTCCATTGACAGGTACTACCTGGCTAAATGTACTTTTGCCATCTTTATCAATTTGTTTTAACCGATAAAAATTAGTGCCGGTTAATGGGTTATTATCATCAAAATTATAGGCAAGATTTTGATTGCTGTAGCCCCCAACAGACTTGGAGGTTACTAAACCTATTGAACCAAATGTTATTCCATTCCTGCTTCTTTCAACATTAAAACCTTTGCTATTAATTTCACTTGCAGTATTCCAGCTTAATTTATTTACGGTTCCTTTTTTCTCTCCTTTAAACTGGGTAACTACCACAGGCAAAACTTGAGCAAATCTAACTTCAAAGGCAAGTTTATAATTGTAGATAGGGCTAAAATCAAACCAAGCTCCTGCACCTTGCCTGAAAAAAATCTCGTTCGATCTTACAGGGCTTTCATCTTCACCAATAATACGTGCAGATGTATTGGTTATTTGCCTTACACCTACGTAAAAATTACCTGCTGGTAAACTAACAATTGGTTCTACCGGTACAGATGAATAGGTTGTAGTGGCTGGAGTGGTTAAATCTCCCGACTCCCAAATAGGCGTGGCTCCAGGTGTGCCATTAACACCAGATGCATCAAAAATTACAGCTCTGTAGGTTGCGGATCCTCCAACAAAACCAATATTTACCTGGTCTATAATAGCAGGAAATGAAACTGAAAAACGCTGAACAAAATCTGATGCAGTATTAAAACCAAGTGCGGCGAAGCTTCCGCCGGTATTAATGCTCTGGATATTGGTTGTAATGTTGTAGTCGAGCAAGTTTGAGTTGTTTGCATTATTCTCATCTGTTGGTACAGATATAGTTGCAGTATTACTGCCGGTAACAGTTGGGATGTAGGGCAAAAACGAAATTAATACTGTTTCTCCGGGTGCTATGGAAGCAATAGTTTTTGTATCTGAAAATGGAAAGGCCCCTATTATATTTAACGAAACAACTTTATTGGTTTGTGTAAGCACACCAGCATTTGTTATTAATACTTTAATGGTATCGCTATTGTTTTTTGCAACACCTCCATATCCATAAATTACGCCTACCGATAAATCATTATCTGGTAAAATTGTAGCACCAAAGCGAAATGTTTGTCCGCTTACAGGTAATACCGAATTTCTGTTATTACATGCACTCCCTGTATAATTACCGTCAATAAAAAGTGCTGCTGACCATGCAGCAGACGATGTTTTGGTTGCATTTACGCTGTTGGATGCAGCATCTCCTTTTATGCCAACTGTGGTAAAAATAACATCACTTGTATTGCCGGAGCTAATAAAATTGCCATACACAAAATCAATTTGGTTGGTAGTTTCGTACAGTTTTATTTGAAATTGAATGCTATTATATTGTCTTGGAAAGGTGCCCCCAATCGATGATTCATCAAAATCTCTGATACCTTTAAATTGAATGGTACATATCCCTGCTCCTGCAACACCTGTGGTAGCTACCCTATATTCAGGGTTAACAGCTCCCTCCAAGTCTGTGTTGTAAGGGGCAATTGCATTTTGGATAGTTACATCTGTTAAAATGTCTGAAACAAAAGTTGCTGCTCCAACCGGGGCAGTGTTGGTAAGCACAATAAAACCATTGGTATTTAAGTAAAACTTTGTAAAAGCTTTGCCATTGTAATTAAAAGTAAAACCAATGTCTTGCATGGATGAATTGTCATCATCAAAAGTGATGGCAGCTCCCGCAAGATTGGTGGTAATTGCAGTACCTGTTACTCCTAAATCTATATAGGTTTCTGCAGCTTTTGTAGCATTAATTGCAAAATAGTTATACTGTGCTTTCAAACTGCTAACTATCAGCAATATTGATAAACATAATGAAAATTTTAATAAGATTTTTTTCATGGTTAGTGGTTGGTTTTAAAGCAATTTATAATTTTTATCTAAGCATTTTGATTTTGTAAGATAAAAAGAATAAAAAAATTGGGTTAAGTAAGTTGTTCTTTGGTTTATACTACAGATTGTACAGGGCATACTATTGTTTTAGGGGGGCATAGGTTTAAAATAGATTAAGAAATATTTAACAAATTTCATTCCAAATTTTTTTTGTTGGCTTTTTAAGAAGTGGATTTATACTGTAAAACCTTTACAATATTGAGTTAGCCGCTGTTTATTTTTCTATTTAAAAGAAACTGATAAAAAACATTTTTACTCAATTTTATGGAACAGTACTTGTCTCCTGATTTTTAATTAATTAGTAGATACACGTTACAAAGCTATCAAAATCATCTCTCAAAATATCCTTGCCAAAACGAATGGGTGCATCCCAAACGAATAGCTTAAAAAACAGTAATAATAATTTCTTAGATTAAAATCGGTTTAAAAAAGCACCAGATTATCTCCGAAACAAATTCAATTTTATTTGATTAGAAAAATTAAATTACAGTCTCTACATTTAACCACATTTTGCAAAAAACTAAACACTATATGAAAAAAATAACGCTTACAGCTTTTTTAACAACCACATTTTTTTTACATCAAAGTAATGCACAGCAGGGAGATCCCAAGACTACTGAAGTATGGCAACCAACGCCTAAAATAATAAGTACTGGTGCAATTAATTCGGCCCCGTCGGATGCCATTGTTTTATTTAACGGCAAAAATTTAAAACAATGGGTTGCTGTAAATGATACCAGCAAACCTGCAAAATGGATGGTAGCAAAGGGTGCTTTTACTGTAAATAAAGCAGTAGGAAACATTCAAACAAAAAGATTATTTACAAATTATCAATTGCACCTTGAGTGGAAAATTCCTGCAAATATTACAGCCGAAGGACAGGGTAGGGGTAATAGCGGATTATTTCTTGCCTCTACCGGCCCCGGCGATGAAGGCTATGAGATGCAAATTTTAGATTGCTACAATAATGCCACCTATGTAAATGGCCAAACAGGTAGTGTTTATAAACAATCTATTCCATTAGCAAATGCGTGTAAAAAACCTGGTGAATGGCAAACTTATGAGGTAATATGGACTGCTCCTCGCTTTAATGAAGATGGATCGCTGAAATCACCTGCTTATTTAACTGCTTTGCACAATGGCGTTTTAGTGCAAAACAATGTAGAGATAAAAGGTGTAACCGCATATATAGGCAAGCCTGTTTACAAAGCGCATGGACCTGCTGCCATCAAATTGCAGGCACATGGAGATAAAAGTGAACCTATCAGTTTCCGCAATATCTGGCTAAGAGAGTTATAATAACGACTTTTTTAAAGACAAAATATGGATACCCATTTGTAACTGTTTATTAATGCCCAATTGATGTTTGATTATCGTATGGTAGTTGGTGAACTCACAACTGCTGCAAAGCCCCGGATGGTGTTTCCACCAAATGAAATTGGAAGCAATAATTTTAAATTCACTTTTTTTTATTGTAAAATCGATAAACAATCAATTTTATTGTAAAAATAGCTATTTCGTCCATTACCTTTTTTCTCTTCCTGCCCTCGGATGGTGTACTCGCCGAGCGAAAGTGAAGCAACAATTTTAAATTCACTTTTTTGTTTACTGTAAATTCCTTCAACAATCAATTTTATTGTATGAATATCTATTTCGTCTACTACCTTTTTTCTCTTCCTGCCCTCGGATGGTGTACCCGCCGAACGAAAGTGAGGCAACAATTTTAAATACACTCTTTTTAATTACTGTAAATTCCTTTAACAATCAACTTAATTTCATGAAAATTTATTTTCTCCCATTGCTTTTTTTATCTCCTGTATTGCTGGCACAAAAAATAAACCCCAATAAAAATGCGGTTATAAGTGCTGTAATAAAGCACCAACAAGAATTAATTACTCTCAGCGATCAAATTTGGGGTTTTGCAGAAATTGCCATGAGGGAAAATAAATCAGCTAAAGTATTGGCAGATTATGCAGAAGCCAAGGGTTTTAAAGTATCCCGTGGCGTAGCGGAAATTCCTACAGCTTTTATAGCAGAATTTGGTACAGGAAAACCTATTATTGGCGTGCTAGGAGAGTTTGATGCACTGCCTGGTTTGTCTCAAAAAGCTCAGCCATTCAAAGAGGCTTTGGCGGAAGGAGCAGCCGGACATGGCTGTGGACACAACATGTTTGGCGCTGGCAGCCTTGGTGCCGCACTTGCCATCAAAGAATTAATTGCTGCCGGAAAATTGAAAGGTACCATCCGTTTTTATGGCACACCGGCAGAGGAAGATCTTGCAGGTAAAGTTTATATGGCAAGGGCTGGCCTTTTCAACGATTTGGATGTATGTCTGGATTGGCATCCCGATTATGAAAACAAAGCCAATATGCAGAGTTCACAAGCTGTTTCTGATTATAGCATTTCTTTTAAAGGTAAAAGTGCCCATGCAGCAGCAGACCCATGGAATGGCCGCAGTGCATTGGATGCGGCTGAATTATTCAACATTGGTATTAATTTTTTAAGGGAACACGTAAAGCCAAACGTACGTATGCACTATGTATATACTAAGGCAGGCAAAGTGCCCAATGTAATACCTGATGAGGCTACCGTTTGGCTTTGGATAAGAGATAGCAAACGCAGTGGTGTAGCAGAAGTAAGCGAACGAATGAAAGATATTGCCAAAGGTGCAGCACTAATGGCGGGTGTTCAATATGATATTAAATTGAATAGCGGTCTGTATGAATTGCTGATTAATGAAACCGGTGCCAAAGCCCTTCAAAGCAATATGAACCTGGTGGGCCCTATTATTTATACCCCCGATGAACTGGCTTTTGCAGATAAAATAATGAAAGAATACGGCATGGAGGCAAAGGGCATAAGCGGCACCATTAAGCCGTTGGAAATTACCCGACTCAATGCAGATAACGGATCTACAGATGTTGGTGACGTGAGTTATATTGTGCCGGAAATTACCTTGCTGGCAACCACTGCACCTTTCGAAGCACCCTGGCACTCCTGGGTAGTAGTGGCTTGCGGTGGCATGAGCATTGGGCACAAAGGCATGTTGTTTACCTCCAAAGCATTGGCCACCACAATGGTTGATTTGTTTGAAAATGAAAAATTGCGAACAGCTATAAAGGAAGAATTTGTAAAACGAAAAGGCAAAGAAGTTTGGAAAGCAATGTTGCCAGATGGTCCGCCACCAGTGCCAAAAGATTAGTGCCAATTTTTTTAAAAAGAGCTAGCTGATTGGTTGTTTTCTTTTTTTGAACCAGGCATTTTGGCAATGTACAGCAGTAGTGTCCCGTCCAAATGGCAAGGCCGTTCGGACGTCGCACTCCCGTCCGAACGGCTATCAGCCGGGCGGGCTTGCACAGCAAATCTTTAAGGAGCTTTTATTCCAATCTTTTATTCCAATCTTTTATTTTTAATTTTACTCAACGCAGCATTTGCAACTTAAATCATTATTAGCTTTTCAACATCAATTCCGGCTTAAATTATCCATACAGTTTTATATGCCTAATTTTGATTAATAATTTTCACAACAGTTCATTCATCTAATAATAACTAACCAATGAAATCTTATAGCGTACAAGAAATAGCCGAAATAGTAAATGGCATTTTAGTTGGCAATACTACACAGGTAATAACGGGACCAGAAGAATTGGGCAATGCAAATGAACACCAGATCACTTTTATAGGTAACCGGAAATATTTAAAGCAATGGGAAACATCCAAAGCTTGTGCAGCACTTATAAATGATGATATAGAAGGGGAACCTGGCGAAAACAGGGCTTTTATTAAAGTGAAAAATGCAGATATTTCCATGGCTGAATTGCTGGAAACTTTTGTGCCGGAAACTCCCGTTTTTGAAGAAGAAATTCATCCAACTGCCGTGGTACATGAAAGTGCTGTAATGGGCCGTGGCTGCCGCATTGGAGCAGGTTGTTATGTAGGTAAAAATGTAAGTCTTGGCAACGATGTTACACTATATCCAAATACTACCATTTTGGATAATGTTACCATTGGTGATAGTACTACTATCTGGAGTGGAACGGTAGTTAGAGAGCGTAGCATTATTGGTAGTTTTTGTATCCTTCATTCTAATGTAAGTATAGGTGCAGATGGCTTTGGTTTTAGGCCAAGTCCAGATGGCAGGGGCTTGATGAAGATTCCGCATATTGGCAATGTAATTATTGGTAATGAAGTAGAAATTGGTGCTAATAGTTGTGTAGATCGGGGTAAATTTAGTGCTACCATTGTTGGCGACGGTTGCAAAATTGATAACCTGGTACAGGTTGGCCATAACTGTAAAATGGGACGCTCTTGTGTAATGGCCGGAGCAAGTGGATTGGCTGGTTCTGTTACTCTTGGTGATGGCGTTATTGTAGGTGGCGGATCCTGTATTTCCGATCATGTTACCCTTGGCAATGGCGTACAGGTAGGCGGTGGATCTGGTGTAATCAACAACTATGAAGATGGTAGAAAAATTTTAGGCTACCCGGCCATAGATGCAAGAGACGCACTGAAACAATGGGTTATTTTACGTAAACTGGTTAAGGAGTCTAAATAGTAATAATACTCTTAAGCCAGATGTTAATTTTCTTTGTTAATACTTTTTTAATTTATATAGCAGGTGATTTATTTACCTGCTGTTTTTTTGCTACATTACGCCTCCACCAAAACAAACGCTAAGCATGAAACCTCTCTTTACTTTTACCAGGCAATCAATTTTTGTCATTATATTTTTCAGTATTTTTTCTGTTGTTTCAATAAATATAGTAGCTCAAAAAAAAATAGCCGCTGCTGCAAAACCTGAAGGTACTATTTATGATCAAGGTTTGTTGAAGGGTTTAAAATGGCGTAATATAGGTCCCTTTAGAGCAGGTAGAAGCCTTGCTGTTACCGGGGTTCACAATGATCCAATGACTTATTATGCCGGGCAAGTGGGTGGCGGCGTATGGAAAACAACCGACGGCGGTAATACATGGCTTTCTATATCCGATACTACTTTTACTTCCTCTTCTGTTGGTGCTATTGCGGTATCAAAATCAAATCCTACTGTGTTGTATGTGGGTATGGGCGAAGTGGAAATGAGAGGCAATGTTTCTTTTGGTGATGGGGTCTATAAATCTACAGATGCAGGTAAATCATGGAAACATATTGGCTTACAAAATGCAGATGCAATCGGTTCTATTGTAGTTCATCCGCAAAATGCAGATATAGCTTATACTGCCGTTTTAGGTAAAATATTTGGCGCAAACAGCGATAGGGGATTGTATCGTACAAAAGACGGTGGTACTACCTGGCAAAACATATTAAAGTACGATGATAGTACTGGCTGTGTAGATGTAAAAATGGACCCGGTAAATCCGTTGATTTTATATGCTTCTATGTGGCGGGCTCACCGCACAGCCTATTCATTGAGTAGCGGTGGAAAAGGAAGTGGCTTGTATAAAAGCGAAGATGGCGGTGATACCTGGAAACTCATTTCAGAAAATCCCGGTATGCCCACGGGCTTAATGGGCAAAATCATCTGCACCATTTCTCCTGTAAATAACGATAGACTTTGGGCTGTTGTAGAAAATAGTAACGCCGGTATATACAAAAGTGAAGATGGTGGTAAAAACTGGGAACAGGTAAGTACCAAAAATGACCTTACTCAACGTCCATGGTATTTTAGCCAGATTTTTGCTGATACCAAAGATGAAAATACTTTGTACGTGCTCAATGTAGAGTTTTTTAAATCTATTGATGCAGGCGTAAGCTGGACAAAAGTTAGCAATCGCCATGGCGATAACCATGATATGTGGATTAACCCTACCAACGCTAAAAACTTTATTATGGGTGATGATGGTGGCCCACAGGTTACTTTTGATGGGGGTAAAAATTTTACCGATATTGACCTTCCAACCGCACAGTTTTACCATGTTAATCTCGATAATGAATTTCCTTATAATGTATATGGCGGACAGCAAGATAACAGTAGTATAAAAATTGCAAGCCGTACCAACAATTATTCAATTGGAACAGGCGATTGGTATGCTGTTGCAGGTGGAGAAGCAGGCTATATTGTGCCAGACCCATTAAATGCGGCCATTACTTTTGGCGGTGAGTATGATGGACAATTCTCTACCTACAATAAAACAAACAAACAGTACCGCATTGTATCTGTATATCCGGAGCAACATAGTGGCGAAGGTGCAGAAGATTATAAATATCGCTTCAACTGGACTTTCCCTATTTCTTTTTCTCCCCACAATCCAAAAATGATGTATGCCACTTCCAACTATGTACACCGTACGTTAGATGCCGGACAAACCTGGGAAAATATTAGTCCCGATCTTACCCGCCATGATCCTTTAACATTAAAACCTAGTGGTGGGCCAATAACGCTTGATAATACCGGCGCTGAAGTATATGCAACTATTTTTGCTTTTGCTGAGTCGCCCTTAAAAGCAGGCGTACTGTGGGCCGGCAGCGATGATGGGCTTGTAAATGTTAGTCAGGATGATGGTAAAACATGGACAAATATAACCCCAACTGCTTTGCCGGAATGGGCAATGATTAGCATTGTAGAGCCATCGCATTTTGATGTAGCTACCTGCTATATTTCTGCCACCTGTTACAAGCGTGCAGATAGCAAGCCGTATATTTTTAAAACAAATGATTTTGGTAAAACGTGGAAACTGATTACCAATGGCCTGCCGGCAAATGTGTACAACCGCTGTGTAAGAGAAGATCCAAAGAAAAAAGGATTGCTTTATTGCGGATTGGAAACCGGTGTGTATGTTTCTTTTGATGATGGCAACAACTGGCAAAGCTTACAACTTAATTTGCCCAATACTCCCGTGCATGATATACAGATTCAGCAGCGAGAAAATGATTTGGTAATTGCTACGCATGGCCGTTCTTTTTGGATATTGGATGATATCACAACCCTGTATCAACTAACGGATGTTGTTGCAAAAAATGCCTGTCATTTATACCAACCACGTACAACTTATAGAACAAGAGGCGGCTACAACGAAGATCCAAATGCACAGGAAGGTACCAATGCGCCGGATGGTGTAATGGTTCGTTATTATTTAAAGGAAAAGCCTGCTAAAGAAATTGTATTAAAGTTTGAAACTGCTGCAGGTGATAGCATCATTCATTTCTACAGCCACAAAAATATAAATGGCGAGCCGGGAGAAATTTCAAAAGATTTTTATGAAAGTAAAACCAAAAAATATGGTTCACTTTCTATTGATGCAGGTATTAATATGTTTGCATGGGATATGCATTACCCTGCTGCCAAAGGCGATACAGGTGTAACTTTTGAAGGAAGTTTTGCCGGCCCTTATGCTGTGCCGGGCAATTACAGGGTTCGCATGTTTTGCGGCGACTCTTTAATTGGTGTGCAGCCATTTACAATTGTGGCAGACCCTCGTAATCCCTTTACTACAGCCGATTTACAGCAACAATTCGATCTTGCCATGCAGTTACATCACAAGCTGAATGAAGTAGGTAGAGCAACCAAACAAATTGCTTTTATCCGCAATCAGTTAAATACTTACCTGGCAGATACAGAAGATTCTGTAGAAGTTAGAGCCGCAAGGATTGTGGCAAAGCCAATCATTGATTCGCTAACCAAAATTGAAGAAGCATTGTACAATCCCAAAATAAGGGCTAATCAGGATGATCTTCGTTTTCCTATGCGGTTAGAAGAAAAATTGGGTGGCTTAAATGCTGCCATTTTATCGGCAGATGCCAAGCCAACAGCTTCAATGCAAGCTTCTTTTACTTCCCTAAAAAGCAGGATAGATAGATTGTTGAGTAAATTAAAAGGCTTAATAGTAATTGACATCAGTAAATTTAATGAGCTCGCCAAATCAAAGCAAAGAATACAAGTTGTTACCAAAATGAAGAATTAGTTTGCTGCTATAAAATTTTACAATTATTATAAGGCATACCAGTATATTTAAAATGCAGGTAAGCCTTTGTTCTTTTGCAAATATGCACATTAGCCAAGTTCTATTACTTCACAATCTTTCATATCTTTTCCATCAATAACAAAGCGAATTAATGTACTTACTTTATGCCACCCATGTTTACCTGCTGCACCGGGGTTCATGTGCAGACATTGCAGTTTATCATCGTACATTACTTTTAAAATATGCGAATGCCCGCTGATGAAAAGCTGTGGTAGATGAATGTTTAATTCCTTTTTGGTCCCGGGATTGTATCGGGGTGGATAACCACCAATATGCCGCATCATCACTTTTACTTCTTCGCAGTTAAATACCAATTGTTCTGGAAATTGAGTTCTGATTTCATTACCATCAATATTGCCATAAACACCTTTTAAAGGCTTAAAGGATGAAAGTTTTTCTATAACTGAAATATCCCCAAAGTCGCCACCATGCCATATTTCATCACAGCTTTCAAAATGCTGAAATACGGCTTCGTCTAAATAACTATGGGTGTCAGAAATAAGGCCAATTCTTGTCAAGATTAATATTTTTGAAATGTAAATTTGGCATTTGCATAACAGAATTCAAAATAATAATAATAATTGTATCTTTTCTGCGGATAATTTTTACTTCGTCGTATTTAACTACTACCGTTTTATTTTGGATGTAAAATAAAGGACTATAAAATTACCCGTGGGGATTTTATAATTATAAATTGTGTAAAAGCAATTTAGGAAAAATTGAACTTAGCTAGTGGGCAAATGTTTAAGCGATTTATTTTATTTTTTTTCGTTAAAAATGTGTATTTTGTTAAACAAAAATTATAACGATATGCTTAAATTTCAAAACATTAAGATTGGAGACTTTTTATTGGCCGATAACGACGGCGATGTACTTAAAGGTGAGGTTACCGATTTAAAATTTGGAACACCCCATCAGGTACGCATTGATATAGGCGTACAGGAATTTTGGTACGATTTAGACCAGTTATCTGCCATTCCGCTTAGCGAAGAAGCATTAACCGATCTTAAATTTCAAAAAAATGTAAATGAAGGTGGAACTATAAAGTATTCAAAAGGCGCTTTTAGAATAATGTTGCCTGCAGAAAATGATTTTACAGCAATGGAAATTTGGTATCGGGATGAAAAACGTCATATTTTATCACATATTGCCATTCACGAATTACAAAACCATTTCTTAGATATGACCAAAGTTCATTTGAACGAAGAGGCTTTTTAACCCACATTTTGCAGTTGAAAACCTATTACAGCACACAGTTGCTGCATAGCAAAACATATAAAAACATTTTTTAGCCTGAAATACTTACTTGTTTTTCAACTAAAAAAATAACCTGAAATACTTAACTGTATTAAATTTAAAATCTTATTGCGATTTCAACTTTAAAAGCTGGTTTAAAAAATAAAAGCTTCCATTATTGGAAGCTTTTATTTTTTAAATAATGTAAATGGGTTACCTAATCCACTTTTGTAACTTTAATAATATTGGTAGGTAAATGAAGTCTAATTGGAGTACTACCGGTATTTACTACTAAATCGCCTGACTTAAGAAAACCTCTATCTTTTAAAATGTTTATCTGGTCTTGAAAAATATCGTCAAGGCTTTCTTCCTCTGCATAATAAATAGCTCTTACGCCCCAACTTAATGATAATTGATTGAGTAGTGTTTTTTCTTTGCTAAAAATAAATAAAGGAGCCTTTGGTCTGTAACTGCTTAACATAAAGGCTGTGTAACCACTTTGCGTCATACCTATTAGTGCTTCTGCATTTACATCTTTTGCCAATTTGCAGGCACTCGAGCATAAAGCATCGCTTAGTAAAGAGGGGGAGTGAGGCTGTGGCGTAAGCATATCGTCTCTGTCATAATCATAGGCTCTGCTTTCGGCTTCTAAAATAATTTTGCTCATCATTTCTACCACAAGTGTAGGATAAAAACCCATTGCCGTTTCTCCACTAAGCATTACAGCATCTGCCCCTTCAATTACTGCATTAGCAACATCCGTTACTTCACTTCTGTTGGGTTTGGTACGTTCCATCATGCTTTCCATCATCTGCGTTGCTACAATTACCGGCTTAGCTCTGTGCATACATTTGCGGATAATTTCTTTCTGTATAATGGGCACTTGCTCCACAGGAACTTCTACACCCAAGTCGCCCCTTGCTATCATTATACCATCACTTTCAATAATAATATCCCTTATATTTTTTAATGCTTCCGGCATCTCAATTTTAGAGATAATTTTTATTTTGCTTTTTTTTGCATTTATCCGTTTTCTTAATTCTCTTACATCCTCTATTTTTCTTACAAAAGACAATGCTACCCAATCTAAATTTTTTTCTAAAATATAATCTAAATCAGCAATGTCTTTTTCTGTGAGTGAAGGCATTGAGAGTGCGGAGTCAGGAAGGTTTACACCTTTTTTTGGTAATAAAATTCCACCTAGTGTAACAGAAATTTTTATTTCAGTTTCATTTAAAATACCAACAACTTTTACTTCCATTTTGCCATCATCCAAAAATATTCTTTCTCCAACTTTTACATCTTTGGCAAGGTTAGGGTAAGATACATATACTCTTTCGTGGTTACCCACTATTTTTTCTGTAGTAAAAATTAATTCAGCCCCGTCTTTTAATTCTATTTTCCCATTTTCAAGATCACCTACCCTTAATTTAGGGCCTTGCAAATCGCCTAAAATAGCAATGGTATAGGGTTCATCCCTGTTAATTTCTCTTAAATAATCAATAATGATGGATTTATCTTCGTAAGAGCCATGCGAAAAATTTAAACGGAAACAGTTTACTCCTGCTCTAACAAGATCTAAAAGTTTTTCATAAGTTGAGCAGGCTGGGCCTACTGTGGCAACAATTTTGGTTCTTTTCATGGTATTTTTTATGCCTGTTTGGTTTCCCTTGTCTTCTTGCAGGTATTTGCTAATGTTTTTACTCATAAATCCAATTATGAACGATGCTCTTCCACGATTAGCACTTTTAAATTTTAAAATATAGTGTTAGCATTAAAGGATGTTTACGTGGGTTATATTTCCTTATTTTAATTGGTAATGCTACTTAGGTAATTAGCAAATTGTACTTATAAGGTTGTTAAATACTTAACTGGCCAAAATTTTTACAATTTTCATCCACTCTTCGCTAATACGTTGCTTTTTCTTTACTGCCTCGTTGAGCGGTATGTAGTGCATACGATTATTTACTATCCCTACAAATACATTAAATTTACCTTCTATTAAACATTCAACGGCAGAGTATCCCATCCTGCTGGCAATTAACCTATCAAAACAACTTGGCGAGCCGCCTCTTTGTATATGGCCTAAAATACATACCCGAACTTCCTGTTGGGGTAGTCTTTCCTGAATAACTCTTGCAACCTCATTGCCTCCGCCAAATTCATCTCCTTCTGCTACTACAATCAGGTTTACAAGTTTATGACGTCTTTCTTTTTCGGCAAGTTGGTTTACAATTTCCTCTATGTCGGTTTTACGTTCAGGTATCAAAATATTTTCTGCTCCGGTGGCAATTCCACTGTGTAAGGCAATATAACCTGCATCTCTGCCCATTACTTCAATTACAAATAAGCGGTCGTGTGCATCTGCTGTATCTCTAACCTTATCTATAGCACCTACCGCTGTGTTTACGGCAGTATCAAAACCAATAGTAAAATCTGTACCGGCAATATCTTTATCAATGGTGCCGGGTAGCCCAATACAAGGTATATCGTGTTCGTTACTAAAAATTTGCGCCCCACGAAAACTACCATCTCCACCAATTATTACCAATCCATCAATACCATGTTTTTTTAAATTCTCGTAAGCTTTTTTTCTTCCCTCAGGGGTAAAAAATTCTTTTGACCGGGAGGTTTTTAAAATAGTACCACCTCTTTGTATTATGTTGGCTACACTACGACTCTCCATTTTAAAAATATCATTATCAACCATGCCGCTGTAACCTCGCATTATACCAAAAACCTCTAACCCATGATAAATGCCTGTACGTACAACTGCTCTCACGGCTGCATTCATACCGGGAGAATCGCCACCGGATGTTAAAACGCCTATTTTAGTTACCTTGTTTTTCATATCTAAAAGAAAGTATAAACAATTGATTTTTGTTTAACTTTTGTTTAATTAATAATAATTTTTTTCACAGTTTGCGGCCAAAAATACACTTTTAAAGTGAATCGTTGAAAACACATAAAATAAATATTATAAATTTTGTACTTTATAAAATTTTCATTATTAAAAAGTGTTTCTGCGTTTTTAAAGGGATAATATATGCTGAAGATTTAAACCTGTTTTTGTAGTTACTATCCTAATTATGAATTCAACCATAAAATCTATATAAAAAAAACCGGCAATTCTCTTTGGTTGTAAATTTCTTTGGTTGTAAATTTCTTTGCGTTTTTATCATGTGCAAATAAATTTTTAAAGCGGTTAATATTTGATATATAACGATACAACTATTTTCTTTAAAAAAAAGCAGTCATTTATTGAGAAGCTTTTACATAATGCTTTAGCATAATATTAAATACGGTTTCCTTTAATTCTTTTGTTTTTACGCCATGAGAGGTTATTACAGGTAAAAAGTGCATTTCTAAACGGGTGGGTAAAAGATAAAAAGTTTTGTTGATGGGCATTGCTTTTTTTGTACCAAGCAGTATACAGGGAATAATATCTTTTTTAGAAACAATGGCTAGCTTGAAAGCTCCATCGTAAAATGGTTTAAGAGGTTCGCCCGTTCTGTTTCTTGTACCTTCAGGATACAGGCACATGTGCATACCTTTTTTTAGTACAATTTTCATTTCTTCAAAGCTTTTTAGCCTGCTGTTGTCATTTTTTCTATCTATTAATACCGATCCTCTTTTGTAAAACAAACCAAATATGGGCACTTTGGCAAACGATGCTTTGGCAATTGTTTTATTGCCGCCGGGTATAAAAGGTGCACTTAAAGGAACATCTAGCAGTGCGTTGTGGTTATAAACTACCACGTAATTTTTACCAGGCTCAAAATTTTCGGTGCCAGTTATTTTTAAAGAACAACCTATTAATTTTAGCCAAAAACTCATCCAATATCTTGAAACCGTTATAAAGTAATCTTGCCCTTTTTTTTCTGGAAAAAGATGTGATACCATGGTTGGTATAAATACAAGTAAAAAAGTAAGCATAAAGCTTACAAGCCCCCAAAGGGCCCAAACCCTCGCAAAAATATTGAGACCAATCTCTCTAAATGAATCGGAATTAGTTTGTAAAGCAACAGGTGTTTTAGTGGTAACTGTAGTAAATTCTTGCATAGATTCAATTGGTTTTCTTATCTTTTTTACAAAAGCATTAAAGTATATTATTAACATTGATTGGGTTAAACACTCCAGTCAATGGGTGTTTTACCTTGAGCTTGTAAAAATTCATTTGTTTTTGAAAAATGACGACATCCGAAAAAATCAATATTTGCACTAAAAGGCGATGGATGTGCCGCTTTTAAAATGCGGTGTTTTGTTTCATCTATTAAAACTTGTTTTTCTTGTGCAAACTTACCCCATAATAAAAAAACCACGCCTTCTTTTTCTTCCGATATTTTCCTTATTACTTTGTCTGTAAAATTCATCCAGCCAATTTTTGAATGACTAGCGGGTTCATTTGCCCTTACTGTTAAAATGGAATTGAGTAAAAGTACTCCCTGCTTTGCCCACTTGCTAAGGTTGCCCTGCTGTGGAATAGCCAAACCAAGATCCGCTTGAATTTCTTTAAAAATATTGACAAGTGAGGGTGGGGGCTTTACCCCATCTGGTACAGAAAAACTAAGGCCGTGAGCCTGCCCGGGATTGTGATACGGATCCTGCCCAATTATCACCACTTTTACAGCATCAAAACTGGTTTTATTAAAGGCATTAAAAATGAGGGAGCCTGGCGGAAAAAAAGTTTTTTCAGCATTTTTTTCAATTTTCAAGTACGTAATAATCTCTAAAAAATAGGCTTTGGTAAATTCATTTTTTAATAATTCTTTCCACGATGCTTCAATTGTTACGTCCATTGTGTAGCTTTTTTATTAAACTTATATTTTACAGTTAAATTTCTATTACAACCCTAAACTAATTAAAATTCAATATTTTATGCCATTTTCAATTGGAAATTAGTTTACAATTATACCAGGTAATAATAACTAAATAATTTTGTCTGTATTCTATTGTACCCATTCATTTAGACTTAAACCAAAAATTTAGGTTAAACCAAATACAACGCAATAACTTAAACAAGTATACTGTGCAATATACAATTCTGGCTGCTATTGCACGCAGATTTTAGAAGAGCAAAATTTTGTGTAGTGGATGTAATATATTTAAATTTAACCCGGATTTTTTTGTTCAAATAGTAAGGAGGTTTACAATTACTTTGCTGTAGAGCAAGTAGAAATAGTTATGGATTTTAAATGACAAAATATGGGTTTACTACTAAAATTGGGCTAATGCTCAGCAGTATTTATTAAAGCCGACTCATTGATGTAATACAAAGCTGCATAGTATTTACTGTTGGCAAGCAAATAACTGTGCGTACCTTCTTCTACCACCATGCCATCTTTAATCATAAAAATATTATCAGAACGCTGCAATATGTTTAGTCTGTGCGAAATAGTAATAACCGTTTTGCCCTTCATTAATCTTTCAAGCGCTTCATTTACCGTTTTTTCAGATTCGGCATCGAGCGATGCAGTTGGCTCATCAAGAATTAATATTGGTGCATTGCGAATAACTGCTCTTGCAATACCTATGCGCTGCCTTTCGCCACCCGATAATGTAATACCTCTTTCACCAATAATAGTATTATACCCCATAGGCATTTTGGTTATAAAATGGTGAGCGTTTGCCAACATTGCAGCTTTTGTAATGTCTGCTTCAGTTGCATCTGGCCTGCCATAAACAATATTATCCCTTACAGAACCATAAAACAGCATTGGATCTTGCATTACAATACCAATTTCACTTCTAAGCTCTTTTAAATTGTAATCAGTAATATTTACCCCATCAATAAAAATACTGCCGGCTGTAAGGTCGTACAGCCTTGGTATAAGGCATGCAATGGTAGATTTACCGCTACCTGTAGGCCCACAAATGCCAATATGCTGCCCCTTGCTAATGGTAATGTTTATATTTTTAATTACCGGATTACCTGGCTTGTAAGCAAAATGTACACTGTTAAAAACAATATCTCCTTTAAGCTTGCCGGGCATAATGGCATTAGTTTTTTGTGGAATAATTAAATCTGCTTCTAATATTTGCTGAATACGCTCTAATGCAACTGTGGCCTGGGCAATATTTACCGTAATTTTTGCTAAATCTTTTACCGGGTTAAAAAATTTATTGAGGTAGGCTAAAAAAACGGTTAAAGAACCAATCGTCATTACATCTGCAATAACCAGGTTTGTGCCCCGCCACAAAACAAAAGCTGTACACAATGAAACCACCAAGGTGAAAAATGGTGAAATAAGTGATTTTATTTTTCTTGCCCTTAGTGCTGCATGTACCGTTTCCATGCTGATTTTTTCGAGGCGATCTTCTTCCATTTTTTGCCTGCCAAAGGCATTTATTGCCCTGATAGATTCTAACCCGTGTTGCAATACGGTAACCATTTCTGCCTGATCGTTCCTTACTTCGTGGGTAGCTTTTTTTACAGCTCTTTTAAATCTGATTCCAAAAAGCAACAAAAAAGGTGCAACACCTACAGCAACCAAAGCAAAATCCCAGTTTAGGTAAAGCATAAGACCAAATATGCCTAAAATGGTAAGTGCATCTACCAATATGCTCAATAGAATGGAAGAAACAAAATCTTGAATGGTATTAACATCTGTAGTAATAGTGCTGAGCAACCTGCCAACTTTGTGCGTATCATAATAGGCAAGCGATAGTTGTTGTAAATGATGAAAAATTTTTTTGCGAAGGTCATTGGCAATGTACTGAGCTATGCTTTCTGTAAAATAATTATCAATATAGCCAGCCAAACCTCCAATTAATGAAAATAACACCATGGCTATTGCGCATGCAATTGCTATGGACATTGGTTGATTTTCAGAAAAAATGGTAGTAAGCCAGCTAAGCCAGTCTGGTAAATGTTTGCCACCAATTGCGTAATCTAAAATAATTTTTAAAGGCCAGGGTGTAGCCAATCCCATAATGGTCTCTAGCAGCATTGCCGCCAAAATAATGAGCAACCATTTTTTATAGGGTAATATAAGAGAGGTTAAAAGACGGGTTAAGTTTTTTAAACGTTGCTTGCTTTTTGTAGTGTCTTTATTCAATTTTTCTTTATTTACAACTAATGCATTTATCTATTACCATTTATCTGTTACCATTTATTTATTACCATTTATCTGTTATCATTTATCATTTATCACTTATCATTTATCACTTATCATTTATCATTTATCACTTATCATTTATCATTAATCATTTATCATTAATCATTTATCATTAATCATTTATCATTAATCATTTATCATTAATCATTAATCATTTATCATTAATCATTTATCATTAAT
>JBBQTZ010000054.1:0-21100 GCA_038234405.1 Chitinophagales bacterium | reverse complement strand
TTCCCATTTAAATACCTTTATGGCAACTGCGTACACCACTAATCCCCAAATAAAAAGTATTCCTATTTCATCCCTGATTTCCCATAAAGATTGGCCTTCAAACGCAACAGCCCTCATGGCGGTATTGAGGTGTGTTAATGGTAATATTTTAGATATTGGTTGCAACCATTTAGGGAAGGCTTCTACTGAAAAAAATGTACCGCCTAATAAAAACTGGGGTAAGGTAAGGAGGTTGGCAAATGGTGGTATTGTGCTTTCGCTTGTTGCTAATCCACTTACTATAAAGCCTAATCCCATAAATATAATAAGGCCAATAAAACTTAGCAGTAGCATTTCTACTACTGTTTGAAATCCATTTACCAATGTAAAGTTAAATACAAAATGACCTGCTAAAATTATTACAATTGCAGTTAGCATTTGAAAAATAACCCTGGCTAAGCCTTCTCCTAAAATTATACCTGTACGGCTGATAGGAGTTGCAAAAAAACGCTTTAAAACAAGTGTATTGCGAAGACTAAAAAACATAAATGCTACACCAAATACCCCGGAACTTAGTAATGAAAAGCCAAGCTGTCCGGGTAAAATAAAATCTATTGTTCTGTATTCTCTTATTATTTCAACATCACGCCTAAAAACGAAATCATCTTCTGCAAAATTTGGCCTGTTTACATATAGTCCATTACTAATTGTAGTAGCGATGCTTTTTACAAGGGGCATAAATTGTGGCCATTTATCATTACTTGCACTGGTAGTTTTAATGGAATAATAATAAGCAGGGTTAGATACTTTGCTTTTCTCTATATTAAAAATGCCGGTAATTTTACCTTTTACTAAACTTTTTCTCAACGCTATATCTGATGAAAAGTATATAATCTGAATTCGATTACTGGCTTTTATAGAATCATATAAGGCATTGGCAGTATCACATTTTTTATCAATCGCTATTTTATATACTTGTACACCTCCATTATTGCCTATAAACCCAAATACCAATATAAAAATAAAAGGAAATACAAAGCTAAATATAACCGCTGATGGATTTCTTAAAATAGATCTTAAACTGGCTTTTGTAACGGCCAACATTGCTTTTACCTGACTATATTGATCCATGTAGCGAATAATTTAAAAAAGGTAAAACTATTGTAAAAAAAGGTAAGAAAAAATTTTGAAAATTCTGACAGATGACGTATTTTTGCTGACAAATGACGTAAAATGAAAAAGAAAGCTATTGATAGTAAAACGATAAAGTACGTAGCAAAAGAAAAGCCACCAGTTGTAGAAGAACCAACTGCAAATTACGTGAGAAGTATTATTGCGTTTCCATCTTCCAATAAATTTACTTACAAAGATTTTAAAACAATTGCAGAAAGCACTCCATTTACAATTGCTCAATGGGCTCTAATGCTGCATGTAAGCGAGCGTACTCTTCAGCGCTATGCAAAAAATAACAGTTCATTTGCACCAATTAATGCAGAGAGAGCGCTACAAATTATTAAATTAATTAAAAAAGGCATTGATATTTTAGGTAGCGTTGATAAATTTTACAACTGGCTCAATAGAAACCCATATATGTTAGAAGGTAATTTATCGTTACAATCGCTTACCACTTCAGATGGCATTAATGATGTGTTAACCCAATTAAACAGAATTGAACAAGGGTTATTTGCATGATACTACACCGAATTTGCAGTTCCAATTATAAAGATGACATTTCTGGCAATGGTGCCAGGCTTTTTGGTGCCAGATGGAATTCAAAAGGAGTTCCAATGCTTTACACAACAGAACACATTTCATTAGCTGCCCTTGAAATGCTTGTTCATATAAATTATACAGAAGTTCCGGGTAGTTTTCATGTGCTGTCTATTTTTATACCAGATAATGTTACCATTGCTGCATTGCAACACAGTAAACTTAAACCTACGTGGAGAATTGACCCTGAATATTCTACTTATATTGGCGATGAATTTATAAAATCTAAAGAAAGTCTTTGCTTAAAAGTTCCTTCGGCAGTAATTGAGCAAGAAAACAATTTTTTAATTAACCCACTGCATGTTGATTTTAAAAAGGTTCGTATAACTGCTACAAGGCAATTTGAATTTGATAACCGATTATTTCGTATTTAATGAATAAAACTTACTTGCTGCTTGGCAGTAACATGGGAGATAGCCAATTACAACTTTCCAGAGCAATAAAATACATTAGCAAAGAAGTTGGCACGGTAATCCGCCAATCTAAGCTTTATACTACAGCGGCCTGGGGTAATACCAATCAACCTGATTTTTTAAACCAGGTAATTATAGTAGAAACAGCTTTAACTCCAAAAAACAGCATCCAAACTATACTTGGTATAGAAGAAAAAATGGGAAGAGTACGTACTATAAAAAATGCTCCCCGCATGATTGATATCGATATTTTGTATTTTAATAAAGAAATTATTGATAGCAAATTACTGATAGTACCTCATCCTGAAATTCAAAACAGGCGGTTTGTATTAATACCATTGAATGAGCTATCGCCCAACTTTGTGCACCCATTAATCGGCAAATCCAACCATCAATTACTTTCTGACTGTACCGATGAGCTAAATGTGAAAAAGTTTTAATTGCACAAGCAATCTTTCCTCTTATTTTCGACAAACAAATATGAAATACAACTTTATAACAATAGAAGGGAATATTGGTGCTGGCAAAACTACTTTGGCCAATTTACTGAGTAAGCACTATAATGCAAGGCTGATATTAGAGCAATTTGCAGACAATCCATTTTTACCCAAATTTTACGAAAACCAAGAACAGTATGCCTTTCCTTTGGAGCTTTTTTTTATGGCAGAGCGATATAAACAATTAAAAGAGTTGCTTCAAACAAAAGATATGTTTCAAACCATTACCATTTCTGACTATCTTTTTACTAAATGTCTTTTATTTGCCAAAGTAAATTTACCTACGGAAGAGTTTAGACTATACCAAAAATTATTTGACATTATTAATCCGCAAATAGTACAACCAGATATTTTAATTTACCTGCACAGCCCTGTTAATAAATTAAAGGAAAACATCAAAAAACGTAATAGAGCTTATGAGCAAAACATTGCAAGTGATTACCTTTTTAATTTGCAGGAAACCTACACCCAATATATTAAACAACATAATATAAAAACTCTTTTTATAGATACCACCAACGCAGATTTTTTAGAAAATAAAGATCACCTTACTGCCATTATTAATGCACTGGATATTGAATATACTGATGGGCAACATTACCTTACTTTAAGCTAAGTATGGCACAGCAATAAAATACCTCAATTGATTTATTTATCTTACACCTCACTTAATATAACCAACTATTGAATACCTCCATTATAACTGTTTTAAAAATTAAAGAATTTAGAAATTTTATTGCCGGTCGTTTTGTATTTATAATGGGGCTGCGTATGATGGGCACACTGGTAAGCTGGTGGATGTACGAAATTACCGGAGATGCATTTTATATTGGTATGATTGGACTGGCAGAAGCCATACCGGCTGTAGGCTTAAGCCTTTATGCAGGTTATGTAGTAGATAAAACAGAAAAAAGAAAATTATTACTGCGTGCTGTATTTTTATTTGGTGTTTGTTCTATCATATTATTAGGTACTTCTACACAATGGTTTCAAGAGGCATTTGGCACCAAGCTTATCATGATGTTTATTTACACAGTCATTTTTTGTACTGGTATTATTCGTTCTTTTTCCGGGCCTGGCTTTGGAGCTATAATTGCCTCATTAGTACCCAAACATTTACTTATTACTGCTGCTCAACTTAGCTCTACCAGTTGGCTAATTGCAAGTATAACAGGCCATGCCGTTGCCGGTTTTTTAATTGCATGGCTTCATATTACAGGTACTTTTTTAGTAATTGCCAGCCTTATTTTTACCGGCCTTTTATTATTATCTAAATTAAAAGAAAAGCCTCCCGGCATATCTGCAGAAAAGAAAACTATAGAAGCAGTAAAGGAAGGACTTAGATATGTTTTTAATACCAAAGAATTACTGGCAGCATTATCGCTTGACTTATTTGCCGTACTATTTGGGGGTGCGGTTGCAATGGTGCCTGTTTTTGCAAAAGATATTTTAAACGTTGGCCCTATTGGTTTTGGCTGGCTTAATGCAGCAGCTGATATTGGAAGTATTATAATGGTTATAAGCTTAACGTTAAGGCCAATGAAGAGAAAACAAGGTATTAAACTACTATTTGCAGTTGCTGGTTTTGGGGTATGCATTATCCTGTTTGCCATTTCTAAATTTTATTGGCTCTCTTTTGCAGCGTTATTGGTAAGTGGCATTTTAGATGGGGTAAGCGTGGTGGTGAGGGGCAATATCGTTCAGTTAAAAACACCTGATGCGCTAAGGGGCAGGGTAATGAGTGTTAACTCAATGTTTATTAATTCAAGCAATGAAATAGGGCAGTTTGAAAGTGGCGTTTCCGCAAAACTAATGGGTATAGTTCCTTCTGTTGTGTTTGGGGGATGCATGACTATACTTGTGGTTGTAATAACCTGGTTTAAAGCTCCTTCTTTAAAGAAACTGGAGTATTGAGAAAAAAAACTAAGAGTAAGATGCAAGTTGGTGAAATTACTTTCATAAATAAAAACATGGAATTGTTCTCATTTTTTGTTTTTGCAGATTGCCAAATGCTTATAAAAGGGGTAATATTGAATAACCACTTCTAACCAATATTTAAATTATTGCAAAGTAAATATTGATGGTAAAAAAAAGATTGAACATAATTGTAACCAATTGGTTTATTAACACCTTTCGTTTACAGTAAAGCATCTTTTTTTAATGGCGTATTTTTTTGATGTAGTGTAAAACAGGTTAAATATATAAGCCATATTGCACAAAATGAAACTAAAAATATCTTTCCAAAATAAAACAAAATAAATTATGAACCGCAGCAGTTTTATTCGCAAAAGCAGTACCATCCTTGCAGCGTTGGCTTTATGTACTAAAAAAACTATGGCGCAACTAATGCAAGACCCTGCCTGGAAAATAAAAATGCTGAACGACAATACAGGTATATTTTCAGAAAAAGGCGGCACTATTTTATTTACCATTACAAAAGAAGGTATGGTAGTGGTTGATACCCAATTTCCTGATAGCTCACAGCATTTAATTGATGAATTAAAAAAGAAAAGTGAATCACCTTTTAGATTGTTGATTAATACGCATCATCATGGCGATCATACAAGTGGCAATATTGCTTTTAAGGGTTTGGTGCGGCATGTTGTAGCACATGAAAACTCCAAAATAAATCAGGAAAAAGTTGCTATAGAAAAAAAGAACGAAAATCAACAACTATATCCTGATCAAACATTTACTGATACCTGGAGCGAAAAAATTGGCAAAGAAGAAATTTGCCTTTACTATTTTGGCGCAGGCCACACCAACGGCGATAGCTTTGTTCACTTTAAAAAAGCCAATATAGTACACGTGGGCGACCTTGTATTTAACAGAAGGCATCCTTATATAGACAGAGCTGGCGGTGCTAATATTACCAACTGGATAAAGGCATTAGACAAAGCCATCGATACTTTTAATGACAAAGCAGTGTTTGTATGTGGCCATGCAGGCGAAGGTTTTGATATTATTATTACAAAGAGTGATATAAAGGCCTTTGGAAATTATCTTGATAAAACTTTACAATTTGTAGCTGCAGAACTCACCGCAGGTAAATCTAAAGAAGATATTTTAAAAGCAACTATAATACCCGGTGCTACAGAATGGACAGGCAAGGGAATTGAAAGGCCATTAATGGCTGCTTACGAAGAACTTATTTTGACGTACTAGCCATTAACTTTTCAAGTACATAATAAACTGCCGGGCAAAAAGTGACATTTTTTAGTGTGAGGGGTTGTCTTTTTAGGAATACATCTTCGTTGGTATAAGGAAACCGCTCACAGTCGGACGGGCGGTGTTCATAAATACTACAATAATTATCTGCCCCTAAAAAAGAGCAGGGAGTTGATTTCATTACATAATCACCATCATCATCTACCCTTAAATAAGTATTAATTAAATCGCCATCTTTTATTTTAAGATGCTTTGCAATACGCTTAATATCAGTAGTTTTAAAACGGGGCGAATAGCCTTTGCAGCAATTACCACATTGCAGGCAATCAATTTTGCTAAATGCTTCTTCATGCAAATCTGGCAAAGCCTTCAATACTGTATTTTTATCTGCCCTATGCAGGTAGTTTTTGTAAAGCTTTATACGATCTCCCGATTTTTTTTCCCAGGCTCTTAATAGTTCATCTTGCATTTGCTAATATTTATTACAATTAAGAACGAAGGTAAGTCTGTATTGTTTAAATTATTTTGCTGTCTTATCCAACCCAATATTGGTTGCTAAACCATCCAAACTAACAAGATTATTTGCTTGCACATAATCTTGTAAACCTTTGGCACCTTTTTTTTCTGCCCATTCAAAATGAATAGCCCTTTCCCCTTTATAATTGTACAGTGGCACAGCAAAACCACAGGAAGTTTGTACCAAATCTATATTGGCTACAATTATTTGCCTTGTACTTGGATAAATAGTAAAGTTTGAAGCATATTGATTCCAATCAGTTGAACCGGGCAGTACTGCAAAGCCTTGTCCATAGAGTCGCATTATAATGGGATTAGCTTCAAATGAAGTAAACATAAACGTAATGCGTCCATTCTCTAAAGTGTGGGCAGATGTTTCGTTACCGCTGCTGATTAAATCCATATATGCCACTTTATTTTTACTTAAAACCCTAAAACAATTAAGCCCTTTTGGAGAAAGATTGATTCTGCCATTTTTATTTAAAGGAGCAGTAGCTACAAAAAAAATATGTTGCTTTTCAATAAATTCTTTGTGAGCAGGTTGTATTGATTGATGCAGTTTACCCATAAGTATGCTTTTTTATAAAAAACAATATACGTTTTAAATAAATAAAAAGCCACTGTAAATTCAATTTTATTATAAGGTTAAAATCAAAGCATAAATTATATTCAACTAAAGCTTTGTCATTAAATAAAAGCTATTTTTTACCTGTATCATTGAACACAAGGGCAGGTATATATGTTGTTAACCTTAACTTTACAATTCTTCATATAAATTAATATTTGCACACAATGAATCTTTTCGAAAAGCAACAAAACGAATTTACAGGCAGGCACATCGGTATTAACGAACAAGAAAAAAAATTAATGTTGGCTACCATTGGTATAGGCTCAATGGAAGAATTGATCAGCAAAACAATTCCTGATGGTATTCGTATTAAAAGCGACTTACCTGTACCATCTGCTATCAGCGAATATGAATACTTAAGCGAACTAAAACTGATTGCAGCAAAAAATAAAGTTTTTAAAAGCTACATAGGGCAGGGATACAACGACTGCATTACTCCAAGTGTGATTTTAAGAAATGTATTTGAAAATCCGGGTTGGTACACTGCCTATACACCCTATCAGGCAGAAATTGCGCAAGGGCGTTTAGAGAGCTTGCTTAACTATCAAACAATGGTAAGCGATTTAACAGCTTTACCTATTGCCAACGCAAGTTTATTAGATGAAGCTACAGCCGCAGCAGAAGCTATGGCGATGCTTTTTAACCATAAAAATAAAAACCACGACCATATTACTGCCCCCAAATTTTTTGTAGATGCAACCGTATATGCACAAACAAAAGATGTATTGGCTACAAGGGCAGCACCAATAGGAATAGAACTGATACATGGCATTTATAACCAAACCATTTTAGACGAGAGTTTTTTTGGAGCCATTATACAATACCCCGATAGTAATGGCCTTGTAACTGACTACCGCAGCTTTATTAAACAGGCACATGAGGTAAATGCAATGGTTGTAATGGCAACCGATTTATTGGCACTTACACTACTTACCCCACCTGGCGAACTAGGTGCAGATGTTGCTGTAGGTACTTCTCAAAGATTTGGCGTACCTATGGGATTTGGTGGCCCACACGCAGCTTTTTTTGCAACCAAAGATGAATTTAAAAGAACTATCCCCGGAAGAATAATTGGAGTAAGTATAGATGCACAAGGCAACCGCTGCCTGCGTATGGCATTGCAAACGAGAGAACAGCACATACGCAGAGAAAAGGCTACCAGTAATATTTGTACAGCCCAGGCTTTGTTAAGTAATATGGCTGCAATGTTTGCAATTTACCATGGCCCGGAAGGATTAAAAGATATAGCCAAAAGAATTAGTATGCTGGCTTTTGTTCTTAATGAAGAGTTGATTGAATTTGGTTTTGAAACAGTGAATCAGTACTTTTTTGATACGATAAAACTTAAAGTACCTGATGCAGATATTATCCGCACAGAAGCGGAACAGCAAGAAATGAACTTTCATTATTTTGATGACAATTATATTGGAATAACCTTAGACGAGACAACCTCTCAAAAAGATATTGTAAGGATATTACATGTATTTGCAAGATCGAGAAATATACAAACAGCTACTGCTGGTTTTGATGCAGATGCAAACTTGCTGAATATACCTTCTGGCCTTACGAGAACATCTACTTACCTGCTTCATCCGGTGTTTAATTCCCATCATAGCGAAAGCAAAATGATGAGATATATTAAATTTTTAGAAGATAAAGATTTAAGTCTTAACTCTTCTATGATTAGCCTTGGTAGCTGTACTATGAAGCTGAACGCTGCTACAGAACTGATTCCTGTAAGCTGGCCTGCCTTTAGTAAATTACACCCGTTTGCACCGGCTATTCAAACAGCAGGTTACCAGCAAATTATTTACGAGCTGGAGCAATACCTCACTAAAATTACTGGCTTTGCCGCCACTTCGCTACAACCCAACAGTGGTGCTCAGGGAGAATATGCCGGACTATTAGCTATAAGAGGATACCATGAATCGAGGGAAGAAAGCAATAGAAATGTAGTACTCATCCCCATTTCGGCACATGGTACTAACCCTGCAAGTGCAGTAATGGCCGGTATGAAGGTAGTGGTTACCAAATGCGATGAAGCAGGTAATATAGATGTAGCTGATTTAAAGGCTATGGCTACTCAACATTCGGCCAATTTAGCTGGCTTAATGATTACCTATCCTTCTACTCATGGTGTATTTGAAGAAAGCATTAAAGAAATTTGCGAAATAATACACCAGCATGGCGGACAAGTATATATGGATGGCGCCAATATGAATGCACAGGTAGGCTTAACAAGTCCTGGTATGATTGGGGCAGATGTTTGCCACTTAAATCTGCATAAAACCTTTTCTATTCCACATGGTGGTGGTGGACCGGGTATTGGGCCAATATGTGTTGCAGAGCAATTAATTCCATTTTTACCCGGCCACAATAGTTGGAGCGATGATGAAAAATCAAATGCTGTAAGTGCCGCCCCTTATGGAAGTGCCAGTATTTTATTAATAAGCTATGCTTACATTAAAATGCTGGGAGCAAAAGGTATTCGCAAAGCCACAGAATACGCCATTTTAAATGCCAATTACATGAAAGTAAGATTAGAAAAATTTTATCCAATTTTATATAGTGGTAAAAACGGCACTGCTGCCCATGAGTTTATTGTAGATGTTCGTCCGTTTAAAGCAAGTGTAGGTATTGAGGCAGAAGATATAGCAAAGAGACTGATGGATTATGGATTTCATGCCCCTACCCTATCATTTCCGGTGGCCGGCACATTAATGATTGAGCCTACAGAAAGTGAAGATATGGCTGAACTTGATCGTTTTTGTGATGCTATGATTGGCATTTACCATGAAATTAAAGCAATTGAAAACGGACAATCGGATAAAAAAGACAATGTGCTTAAAAATGCTCCACATACACAAACCGTAATATGTGCAAACGAATGGACAAAGCCTTATACAAGAGAACAAGCTGCATTTCCATTAGATTTTGTAAGAAATAATAAATTCTGGCCTTCTGTAAGCAGGGTAAATAATACACATGGCGATAGAAACCTTGTATGCACCTGTGAACCTATAGAAAGTTATGTAGATGCAGTTACAACCAATTAAACCTTGATTTTGCTGTTGAATTCGTAAGGAAGAAATTCAATAATACAAGGGTTTTGTTTTTTTGGGCTAAAAGAATAGTACACTAATTTTATATTATTAAATATGCTGAAACCCTTGTATTGCAGGTTGTTTAATACTGTGACAGTAGTTCAAATCTAGGATCGGGATTAAATCTAAAAAAAATGATATGAAAAAAGCCCCGAAATAATCGGGGCTTTTTCTTGAATTACTATATTTTAAAAGGCTAAAAATTACTACAAAAAATTATTCAGCTATTGCTGCGGCTACTTTTTTAGGTAATACCAACCTGTTAAACTCAGAACCATTAAATATTTTAGCTAGATTGTTATCGTGAGTTTTTTGCCATTCAACAATATTAGCTTCGCCTACTATACGCCAGAAATTTTTAGATTTTAAATCTTCATAATCTGGAGATTTTACAAAAATACCTTGTATAGAATTTCTCTTTTTAAATTCAATTTTAAGAGGATTTTGGGAAAGGTGACCCCCTTCAACAAATTTTGCAATTACATCATTTATCATATTCAAGTTTTTACGAAGATACGTTTTTTTACGCTAATTTGGCAGATCAATTTTAACGATGTTACTAATTTGTTACCAATTAAATAATGACAGTAATTGTAACCATCTTTTTAACTGCATTTACTATAAAATTATTGCAGTAAAAGTTAGCAACAAACAATGCAAACATTTAATAAAAGAGGCTGTTTAAAAAGTACATTTATAAATAATTACATTCTTTTACATTTGTACTTATACAATAAAAAAAATCCCTAAATGACGTTATCTACTTTTTTAAGGCACCAATGGTTAAGTTTTTGGAGGGCACGCAATGCCAGTAAAAGTTTGGCGTTGCAAATAATACTTGGCCTATTTTATCTTATTATTTTTTTAGAGGTAGCAGTACTTGGCCTTGCTTTACCTTATCTAATTAATGAATACATGCCTGAAAAAGAGCCGGTTAGTATTTTTTGTTCCTATATTATCTATTATTTTTTAATAGGCTTGCTGATGAGGTTTCAACTGCAGGATTTACCCTCTTTAAGTATTCAACCTTATCTTACCCAAAATATTAAACGCAGTAAAATGTTGCGTTTTTTAAATACAAGATCATTGGTGCATGTAATTAATTTTTTACCCTTATTTGTATTTATCCCATTTACCGTTGTAGAAATTGTACCAAAGTTTGGCACTGTTGCGGCTATTTGTTTTCTTGTTTCAATAATAGCGTTGGTGTGTAACAATCACTTTTTAAATATGTACATCAAGCGCAAATCTACAAGTAATAGCTTGTGGTTTATTACCATTATATTAACAATTGCCGGGCTAAAAGCGCTAGATTATTTTAAACTGCTTTCTTTTGAAAAAACGTCTGCGGGCATATTTTTATTCCTGCTCAACCATCCTGTATTTTGTATGATCCCTTTGGTAATTGCTGCCACTACATTTTATATAAACAACAGTTATTTGCGGAGCCACCTGTATATTGAAGAACTGGTTAATGACACTAAAATAAAGACTGGTAAAAACTTTGCATTTCTTAATAAATTGGGCGATACAGGAGATATAATTGCACTTGACCTCAAATTAATTTTTAGAAATAAAAGACCTAAATCACTTGTTATTTTATCGGGAGTAATTTTATTGTATGGCTTTTTATTTTATCCACAATACCTGCGGTCAGAAAGTTATAGTATGCTTTTTTTATTTGCACTACTCATTACAGGATTATTTATTACAAACTACGGTCAGTTTCTTTTTAGCTGGCAAAGCAGTCATTTTGATGGTTTAATGACATCTAACATTAACATGTATCAATACATAAAGGCAAAATTTTCTTTATTTATTACGGTTTGCACGCTTCAGTTTTTAATTGCTAGTTTGTATGGCTTTATAAGCTGGAAAATTATTCCAATACAAACTGCTGCATTTTTATGGTGTATTGGAGTAAATACCTTTATTACTATTTACGCAGCTACCTATAATTACAAATACCTTAATCTTAGCCGCTCAGCCAGTATGAATTTTCAGGGTATTGGGGCTTTACAATGGCTACAATCGTTGGGTATATCTTTTGGCCCGGTACTTATATTTTTTTTACTAAATAAATTTATTGGTTTTTGGGCTGCCATCATTGGTATAAGTAGTGTAGGGATTGCCGGCTTGTTATTTAAAGAAATAATCATCGTTTGGCTGGTAAAGCAATTTACCCTTCGCAAGCATAAAATACTGGAGGGATTTAGAGAGCGATAAAGAGAAACTAACAGGTTGAGGAATTAAAACTATTTCCTGATTGATACATACTTATCACAAACTATTGATAATCATCAATTTAAAACTTGCTTACGTAGCAATAAAATTATACACGAAAAAAAGAAAACTTAATAATAGCGCATGATTACAGTTAATAATTTACTAAAAAAATATAAAGGAGTAAAGGCGGTATCTATAGACAAATTAACCATTTTTGAGGGGGAGGTAATTGGATTGGTAGGTAATAATGGTGCTGGAAAAACAACTTTTTTCCGTCTTTTACTCGATTTGATAAGGGCAGATGAAGGTGAAATATTATCTAAGGGAAATGCCGTTACCCATAGCGAAGTTTGGAAAAGCTATACTGCTGCTTATATTGATGAAGGCTTTTTAATTGAATACTTAACGCCGGAAGAATACTTCTATTTTGTAGGCAAACTTAACCAGTTAACAAAGGCAGATGTAGATGATTTTTTGCACCCCTATTCCGCATTTCTTGACGATTCCATTTTAAAAAAAGGTAAGTACATAAGAGATTTTTCTAAGGGTAATCAGTTTAAAATTGGCATTGTTGCAGCTTTATTAACTAAACCGGAATTATTGATATTGGATGAACCATTTGCTAATCTTGACCCTACAACCCAGCTTAGATTGGTAGATATGATAAAACAGTTAGCGGCTGATAATAAGATGTGTATAATTGTAAGCAGCCATGATATTAACCATATAGCCGAAGTGAGTTCAAGAATATTACTAATGGAAAAAGGCAGTATCATTAAAGATTTTGCTGGTGGCGATACAGCTTATAATGAACTTGTTACGTATTTTAAAGTTAAAACACCCAGCCATGATGAACCCTAAACCGTAAGCTTTTTTAATTGCCCGAAGTATATTTTTAGAATAGCTATGATTTTTTTAAGTTGAAAATCAATTACGTTTTTAATTGAAAAATTTGGGTTGAACAAATGGTACACGCCGAAGGAAATATTTAATAGTTGCTCCATAATTTGCACTACATTTATTTTACCAGGCAGTTGCAGGGCAATTTTAAATGCATTATTACCCATTTAAAATTGATTGGTTAATTTCTTCAACTTATCTGTATTTTTAGCTGCTTTATAATTACGGTAAAAGTTATTTACATTATTGAACTGATGTAATTTTTCATCTATTCACAAATTCCAATACCAAACACAACTATTCCAATGCTCAAAGATATTATTACAGCTTTTCAATCTTATGGGGCTGCACATCGCTTTATTATAAAACACCGCCTTTGGAAGTGGATATATATACCAGGTATAATTTACGCAGGTATGTTTTGTGCAGGTATTTATCTTTTTTGGATTAGCAGCGATATTGCTATTGAGCAGTTGCTACATGTAACCGGGCTTGGCAAAATGATTACTGCATTAGAAGGAGGCTGGCTAAAATTCATGTTCATTTTTGGCCAGGTGGTGTTAAAGCTGGTATTAATGCTGCTTTATTTTTCTTTATTTAAATACTTATTTCTAATTATTGGCTCGCCCCTATTTGCCTACCTTAGCGAAAAAACAGAAGCCATTATGGAGGGTAAAGAATTCCCTTTTAGTTTTATCCAACTAATAAAAGACATCATTAGGGGAATTAAACTAGCCCTGCGCAATACCCTGTGGCAAACGTTGTACACAGTTTCTATTCTGCTACTTTCCTTAATACCAGTTGTAGGCTGGTTTACGCCTTTTTTTGCCTTGCTGATAGAATGTTATTTCCTTGGCTTTTCTATGCTGGATTATAGCTGCGAAAGGCATAAGTTATCTACTATTGAAAGCATTGCATTTATTGGTAAACACAAAGGGCTTGCCATTGGTAATGGTATAGTATTTTACCTGATGCACATGGTTTTAATTGTAGGCTGGATACTTGCACCAAGCTATGCAGTAATTGCAGCCACCATAAGTTTTTACAAAACAAAATAGTACAAAAAATGAGCATTGTTTATTTAGTTCCAATAGTACTGCACGAAACGGCTATAGAAACCATACCGCTGTATATAATAGATGCTGTAAAAGATTGCCAGGTAATATTTGCAGAGAATGAGCGAACTGCCCGCAGGTTTTTAAAGAGTATTTGTAAAGATATTGTGATAGACAATTACGAATGGTTTACCATACACAAAACAGAAAATGAACAAAAAGCTACTTTTGCCAGCAAAATTACTGCCGGAAAAAATATTGCTATACTTAGCGAAGCAGGCTGCCCCGGCGTGGCCGACCCCGGGCAAATATTGGTTGAAGTTGCTCAACAAATGAATGCAACAATTAAACCATTGGTTGGGCCAAGTTCTATCTTACTGGCATTAATGGCAAGTGGTATGAATGGCCAACGGTTTGAGTTTGCAGGATACCTGCCCATTGATGTTACAGAGCGCATAAATGCCATAAAAGAGATGGAAATAACATCGCAAAAAAAGAATAGCACTCAGTTGTTTATAGAAACACCCTACCGCAATGAGCAAATGATTGCTACACTGCTAAAAACTTGCAAAGCAAGCACCAGGCTATGTATAGCGGCAGATTTAACCAGCAAAAATGAATATGTAAAAACAAAAACTATTGCAGAATGGCGCAATGAAAAAACCGACTTTCATAAAAAGCCGGTTATATTTTTATTGCTTGCAAATTAAAATTTTAGCGCTCTACTTTCTTCATAGATAAAATTTTATCTACAATAAAAGTGCTATAGCCTCTCCACGGAATAGTTCCTTTGTATTCTTTGTAATGCAAATCAAAATAATTACCGCTGTTAAGCATTAAAACGTTGGCTATACTATCGTCTGATACTGAAAATTCAAACTCATAAGATTGAATGCCTGTTGCCGACTTTGTACGAAAGCCAGATTGTATTAACTTACCCTCGTATGTTTTAAATACGTTTCCTTTTTTTACCAGGTAGTTTAATTCGCCCGATTTTACACCTTCGCCAAATACAAAATAATATTGCCACCAAATGGCAATACCTGCTATTAACAGTAATGCTACTACCACTATTCTCATAAATTTTTTAAATGCTCCGGGGCTTTTTGGTTGAAGTTTTTCTGTTGTTTTTATTGGTTCGTTCATTATTCTATTTTTAAAAATTAGTATTCAAACTATGTAAGTTAATAGCCTGTATAAAGCCCTATAATTACAAGGTTGTATTTCAAAGTACCGATCCCGGTTTCGGTAGGTGAAGATACCGAACGAGGCCAGGCCGTGATGGGGTACTTACCAACCACCATGCGCTGCGTCAATTTAAAATGCACCCTTACTACAACCCATATTTATCAACAAGATACACTAAAGCGGCCATGTTAAAAGCACCTAAATGCAACTCTCGCCGGCTAACGCTTTCAAATACATCCGTTGCGGCATGATGAATGTCGAAATAGCGCTGGCTATCTGGCCTTAAACCAGCAACAGCAGCGCCAATTGTTTTAAGAGGACCAATATCTGCACCGCCGCCGCCTTTAGTAATACTATACACTCCGTAGGGTAAAAATAAGCTTTTCCATTGCAGCACTTTCTCAAAAAGTTCATCTTTAACATCAATTCCAAAACCCCTGGGTGAAAAACCTCCGGCATCACTCTCTAACCCAAATACATGCTGCTCTTTATTTACTTTAGCCAGTTCAAGGTATTTTTGTGCGCCACGTCCCCCGTTTTCTTCATTCATAAACATTACGGCTCTTATGGTTCTTTTGGGCTGAACACCGGTTGCCTTTATTGCCCTGATTACCTCAATACTTTGCACAATACCTGCTCCATCATCATGTGCACCTTCTGCCATATCCCAACTATCTAGGTGGCCACCAACAGAAATAATTTCCTGCGGAAACTCTTTCCCCCTCAATTCCCCCACAACATTAAAAGACGGAGCATCCGGAAGCATTTTACAATTGGTCTGCAAATATGCTTTTACCTGCATTTTCAATTTTAATTGTTTGCTCAGCCAAATGGCATCATTGGTACTTATGGAAACTGCCGGAATTTTAGGGAAAGAATCATTATATATTGTAACACCTGTATGTGGAAAATCATCCGGATTGCTGGCAAGCGACCTAACCATTACGCCAATTGCACCATATTTGCTGGCTTTTGATGGCCCTCTTGTTCTGTAAGCGCCACTTGCCCCATAAGCGTTGAAAGTTTCTATAAAAGCAGGATCCATGGGGAAATTAAAAAAGATTATTTTTCCTTTTACGCCAGCATCACCCAACACATCCAATTCCGTAAAATTATTTATCTCTATTACAGGTGCCAGTATACCTTTTTTACCAGTACCAACGGCATTACCAAGCGCACATAAATTTAATTGCTTTTTATTTCCATTGGCCATTTGTATAAATCCAATTTCCTTTGCACCCCTTACCCAATGAGGCACAAGCAAGGGTTGAAGATAAACTGTATCAGCGCCAGCATCTTTTAACATTTGCATGGTTGCTTCTACTGCTTGCTGCGCCTGTGGCGATCCACTCAACCTTGGCCCAATTTTTTTACAAATAAAGCGAAGGTTATCATAAGCTTTAGCATTATTCATAACATCTGCACTCATGCTTTTTAAAAATATGCTATCGGTTGATTGTGAATAAGTAACAGCAAAAAGCAAAAGCAGCAGGGTACTTAATAAAACTTTGGTTTGCATAATGTATTCTGGTTTTTTCAAACTTACCAAGATTATGGTAAATAAAACCTGCTATTTAAAAAATGTTATAAAAACTGTTCGTTTACGTTACGCCATCAGATTACAACAAGGTAAAAAAAACTTAAATTAAAGTAAGAAAGATGTTTAAGTTTTTGATGCAATTGAATTAGTACCTTGCCAAATAATTCAGTAAAAAATACTGAAAGTACGATTGCATTTATTTTAAAAAATCAATAAAATAAAAAAGATGCAGCACCCGCTGCCACTGCAAATTTTAAAGAACTTTAACTGAAAAACATGTCGAAAGAATTAAGCAAACAACAAGCCCTTGAGTACCACGCTAAAGGCCGTCCGGGTAAAATTGAAGTAATACCAACCAAAGAATCAAAAACACAAAGAGACCTTTCCTTAGCTTATTCGCCTGGAGTAGCCGTACCCTGCCTTGAGATAGCTGCTAACCCGGAAGATGTTTATAAATATACTGCCAAAGGCAATCTGGTAGGGGTTATCAGTAATGGAACTGCAGTTTTGGGACTTGGTAATATTGGCCCCGAAGCTGGCAAACCGGTAATGGAGGGCAAGGCCGTATTATTTAAAATTTTTGCTGATATTGATGTGTTTGATATTGAAATAAACGAGACAGATCCTGAAAAATTTGTACAAATTGTAAAGGCTTTGGAACCCACATTTGGTGGTATAAATTTAGAAGACATAAAAGCCCCTGAATGCTTTTACATAGAAGAAAAGTTGAAAGAGCTGCTAAAAATACCCGTTATGCATGATGACCAGCATGGAACAGCCATTATATCGGCTGCTGGTTTGTTGAATGCGCTTGAACTGCAACAAAAGAAAATAGAAGATGTACGCATTGTAGTAAGTGGAGCTGGTGCAGCGGCAGTAGCCTGCATGAAATTGTATCAAGCCCTTGGTGCCAAACACAGCAATTTTATGGTATTTGATAGAAAAGGAATATTATACAAAGGCAGACCCGGGGTGGATGACATGAAAAAAAGTTTTTGTGCAGATGAAATGTACAAAGATTACACCCTTGCTAAGGCATTAGAAGGAGCTGATGTTTTTTTAGGGTTGAGCTCCGGCAATATTATGAGTCAGGAGATGGTAAAAAGCATGGCTCCCAAACCTATTGTATTTGCTTTAGCCAATCCTGATCCGGAAATTTCTTATGACAGTGCCACCGCTGTTCGTAAAGACATTATTATGGCTACGGGCAGAAGTGATTATCCAAACCAGGTAAATAATGTATTGGGGTTTCCTTACATATTCAGGGGCGCATTAGATGTAAGAGCCACCACCATTAACGAAGCTATGAAAATGGCGGCTGTAAGGGCTTTGGCGGCATTAACTAAAGAGCCGGTGCCAGATATGGTGAACCTTGCTTACAACGAAAAAACTATTTCATTTGGCACAGACTATATTATTCCAAAAGCACTAGACCCACGGCTTTTGGCTGCTGTAGCGCCTGCTGTTGCAAAAGCTGCAATGGAAAGCGGCGTGGCAAAATACCCTATTACAGATTGGGAGGCTTACGATCTTGAATTAAACAAACGCCTTGGATTAGATAATCAGTTGAGCAGGGTTATTGGCAGTAAAGCAAGAAAAAATCCGAAAAGAGTTTTGTTTGCTGATGCTGAAAATATTAAAATATTAAAAGTAGCGCAACTAGTGCTGGAAGAAGGCGTTGGTTTTCCTATTTTATTGGGCGATGTAAAAAAGATTCAAAAATTAGCCAGTGATAATAGTATAGATATTGAAGGCATGCCAATTATAGATCCAAAGGATGAGCTACACGATGAATTGAGAAAAGAATTTGGGGAATTGTTTTACAAAAAAAGGCAGCGCAAAGGCATTAACAAACATGAGGCAATAAAAACAATGAAAGACCGCAATTACTTTGGTTGTATGATGGTAGAAAATGGCGAAGCAGACTGTATGATAAGCGGATTAACCAGAAATTACCCTGATACCATTAAGCCTGCATTGCTTACTATTGGCAGAGAAAAAGGTGTTTCTAAAATTGCCGGTATGTACATCGTCTTTACTAAACGTGGTCCTTTATTTTTGGCAGATACTACTATCAACTTTAACCCAACGGCAGAAGAACTGGCAGAAATTACATTAATGGTAGCCAATGAGGTAAGGCTTTTTAATATTGTGCCCCGTATTGCAATGCTTTCTTACTCAAACTTTGGCAGCAGTAATTCGCCGGAAGCCAATCTGGTAAGAAAAGCAAGAGAGATTGTAAAAACCAAAGAGCCATCTCTTATTTGTGATGGAGAAGTACAGGGCATACTGGCATTTAACAAAGAGATATTAAAGGATAATTACCCTTTTACAGAACTGTTAAACGGGGATGTAAATACCCTTATTTTTCCAAACCTTGCAGCCGGTAATATTGCTTATAATTTATTACAGGAAGTAGGCGGGGCAGATGCTATAGGCCCCATACTGCTTGGACTTAATAAGCCGGTACATGTACTGCAATTGGGCAGCTCTATCAGGTCTATATTTAATGTGGTATTGATAGCTGTTGTAGATGCACAAACAAAATCTGATGTGGATGCAAAAGAAGCTATCAAAGAAAGTAAGTGGTGGAAAGGTTTAAAAAATACCTCAACAGATATTTAAGCGCACGTGCAACAACAACCGCAAGATCATATCAGTAAAAAGAAAATAACCTATGCCGTCAGTGGTTCGTTCCGTAAATATTTAAAAAACTATTTTAGAGAACAGCCACTGCCGGTTTCGTATGAAATGCTACAGCATTCTAATTTTAGTATTCCGGTATTGGATAATATGGGAAAAGACACTTATTGGGAAACTGTTTTCTACATACCAAGTATGGCAGATGAAATACATGCAGCCTTAAAAAGGGTGTACACGTTGCTTAAATCGAGCGGACATTCACAAGCTGAGGAGCACCTGAATATTGAGCGGATAGACTATTGCTTATTTGGTAACTCCAAACCCTTTCGTATAAAAATTGTAAATAACTACAATGAAGTGTACGATTATTTTTACATTAAAACAGCCGACTCATCCCGCATTTTTGGTATGGAGCTGGAGCACCTGCTATCGCCTTATTGGATTAATTTTTTGGTAGATAAAACTACGCTTGTAGAAGAACATATATCTGGCGTACCGGGTGATATGTTTATTGATAAATACCTTAACAACACAGGTTTTAACCCAAAAAAAATTGCCAAAGAATTTGTGAAATTTAACCAGCGCTGCTTTATCAGGTTACTGGGAGATATGCGTAGCTATAATTTTATCTTTGATATTACGCAGGATTTTGATGATATACAATTTCGTATTCGTGCTATTGACTTTGACCAGCAATGTTATGAGGGCAATAAAAACATGTACTTACCACAGTTTTTTAAAGAGAATAATGTGTTTGTAAACATGGTAAAAGAGTACTTGCATCCAGATGTAATTAAGCAATACCAACAAGAAGAAACTTCACAAATACTGGTAAGAATAAAAGCACAACGGCAGCGCCTGAGAGATTTAAGATTGGCTGCGGCAGATGAATACTTATCTACACCAGCCAAGATAAAACAATTAGGAGAAGAGCTTTGCCAACACCACAACAGAAAAGCATTTTTAGAATGCACCACCATGCCGCAACTGATGTATCAGCAATTGAAAGCATTTATTATTGCGGATAGAAAATAGGATTGTAATTAGCTATAATTTTTACACTGTTGTATAAAATTGAAAACAGAATTGTATTCAGATGTCGTAGTTACTCACCCCCCTTTCCATCACCAATTTTATTTAATTTTTTTCAAAAGGAGGTAGTTTCCTAAATATTATACTTTTTAAGGTAATTACTTTTTAACGTGCAAAGGAAATTATTTTTTATTTTTTGAATTTTAAATGTAATGGACTTTTTTAAAAAAAATCTCATAGTTTAAAGGACAAATAGGGGGAATTATTTGTAAGCTCAAAATAGATTTTCACGAGATGCTGTTATTTGCAGCAACCTTTTTTTCTTACAAAGATGGCTTTGAGGATTTTCCAGAAAATCTGCCCCATTGATTTTAGTGTAATGTACATTTACTTACAATTTCCATTTTAAAAGAACCAGCCGGGTAACAGCTTTCCCTGCTG
>JBBQTZ010000053.1:0-21128 GCA_038234405.1 Chitinophagales bacterium | reverse complement strand
GAATGAGGGAATGGGAGAATGAGGGAATGGGAGAATGAGGGAATGGGAGAATGAGGGAATGAGGGAATGAGGGAATGAGGGAATGAGGGAATGAGGGAATGAGGGAATGAGGGAATGAGGGAATAAGAGAATGAGAGAATGGGAGAATGAGAGAATGAGGGAATGTGAGAATGAGGGAATGGGAGAATGAGGGAATGGGGGAATGGGAGAATGAGGGAATGAGGGAATGGGAGAATGAGGGAATGAGGGAATGGGAGAATGAGGGAATGAGGGAATGAGGGAATGGGGGAATGGGAGAATGATAGAATGGGAGAATGAGAGAATGAGAGAATGAGAGTATGAGAGAATGAGTGAATGAGAGAATGAGGGAATGAGGGAATGGGAGAATGATAGAATGAGGGAATGAGGGAATGAGGGAATGAATGAAAAATCAATAGAAAAATCCGGGTTTAAAATCATTCTTCAACTTTACTTAGGATTTTTATTTGCATTATAGTAGAGATGCTTAGAGCTCTTTGCTTGGCAAGCATAGCGTTATTTCCTTCAAATAACTCATCTACTGTTTGTGTAAATAATTTATTCCATTGGTTAAAATGTTCCAATTTTAAAGGTACTATCCTGTTTAGATGCTGGTGAATAACCAACGGATTACCATTGTAAACTCCTGTATAAAACAATACATTTTCCCAAAAATCGAACATAACAGGAAAATGCTTTTCCCAGTTTACCCTGGCAATATCATTAAAGATATAACCAATGGTATCATCAGTTTTTACTTTATCGTAAAAGCTCCTCACCAGCAATTCTATATCTGCACGGTTCTGTATATCGTTTTTCATGAAGGTTAGTTTTTAGCCAATAATGGTGTTAGTTGCAGCAATATCTCTTCGGTACATACTTTTTGTAACAAAGGAAAAAGCACTCGTTCCTCTTTGCGTATATGAGCCTGTAATTCGTTGCCTATCTCATTTAAAACAGCTTCAGCATCAGAATCATCTTTTAAAGAAAGAAACAGTTTGGTAAGCAATTGATGTTCGGCTACAATTTCATCTGCTAATACTGCAATTGCAGGGTCAATAGCTTTCACTTTCTTCAACATGGCTTCTTCCTTTTTAAAATGATTTTTAAGCTCTGTTTTAAAAAATTGAATAGCATATACTACTTTATCAGTAATGGTTTCTGGAAGTCCTTTATACAAAGGAGCATTTCTTTTTATAAGTTGCGCTAATATTAAAGCACTATGGTGTTCTCTTGATAAGGGCGCAAGTGACTCATGTCTTTTCATGTTATAAATCTTTATGGTTAAACATTCTGGTAGAAAGCGATAAAGGCACAATAATCCATACAACTAATACAAATAAAGCAATTGTAAAACCTGCAGTTGTACCAAAAAAATCTTTAAATACGGCACCAGTAAAACCCATTAAAGCAGATACATCCATTTTTAACAACACGAGTATCCTGCTAAGGTCAATGGGATTTAAGGCACTCATGCCAATCATTGCCTTTTCTAATGGGTAATCTGCAAACTGAAATAACAGGAACAAAACCAGCCCATCAAACAACAAAGAAAAATAAAGCCACAACAATATAGCTATACCAATACCTTTTGCTTTATCCCTTGTATTTACTGTTGCCAACATAGCAATGGCAACAAAAATTACTGATAACAATAAACCCACACCTAACATAGTAAGCCCAGTGGACGTAAACTCATAGATTAAAACAGGGATGCCAACTCCGATAAAAAAAGCCAATGCAAGTGAACTGGCAAGCCCTGCAAAAATACTTAGCCAGATTGTGTTTCTTTTTAGTGGCTGGCTCACTAATAATTCTAAAAACTCTGCACTATTATATACATAGATGGCAGAAAATAAAATGCTTACCAAGGGTACAATAATTAAAATGATATTTAGCAGGCTCAGTAATCCTTTAGCGCTGTTATCTTCCAAATTAAAAATTGTAAGTGACAGCAATAACAAAAAGCCGGTATAAGCCAGTACTATTTTATTGCGAAGAATATCAATAATTACATATTTTATTATTTTTTTCATTGCTTTATTTTTTTAACATTACCGATGCAATGGCTTTTGATAATTTTTCCTCCCCGGTATCTGCCCATAAATCCCTGATATTTTTATGAAAACACAATTTACCGTCTTGCATATAGATTACCTGGGTAACTAAATCATCAATTGAGTGAGATAAGAGAACTAACCAACAACTATACTCCGCCAAAAGATGCTTGTACTACATTTATGGTAACGCTTGCCGAACTTAAAGAATTTGAAGAAGATCTTCACAAACATGTACACCTTGAAAATAATATTCTATTTCCGTTGGCAGAAAAAATGCTGTTAGATATTACAAACTTTAGCATGAATTAATGCAAACTGCAGGCGTTTGCTGAAAAGAAAAATCTATTCAAAAATGAAATCTGTTTAGGCTTTCAATTTTATAGGCTGTCTTTTTTAAAAAAATACACAAAACAGTAATGCAAATAAAACGTAAACGAAAAGCCTCAAATAGTAATAATTTGGGGCTTTTTTACACCTAATCCATCAAGCTACAAAATTTGAAAGGGTGAATGATAAAACAGGTAAAATTTAGTAGATGGGCATTTAAATAAATCCAACTTTTGTAATTAAAGCAAATTGCAGTTATCCATCCATAAATTAGTAACAGGGTTGATTTTCTTTTTTTTGAGTTTTGGCAGGGATACTGCAAGTTTTAAGGATAAATAGTTTGTGCTAATAGTTTAAAATCAGCTTCTGCAATAACAATCCACAAAAAAAATACCAACCCACAAATAGTCCATCTATATTTGGCAATAGTTTGCTGCAAGGGTTTTATTTTTTTACTGATGTTATGATTTTTAAAACTGCTTTTGTTGCCGTTTCTATTGCGGCATAATCATTTGCCTCCATTAATTTTTTGCTTACTAATTTACTTCCCATACCTACTGCGCATACGCCGGCATTGTACCAGCTTTCAATACTCTCCTTTGTTGTATCTACACCGCCGGTTGGCATAAATAACAATTTTGGAAAAACATCTTTTATAGTAGTTAAAAATTCAACGCCTAATATATTACCTGGAAACAGTTTAATAAATTGAACCCCAGCATTTTCTGCTTCAATAATTTCTGTAGGCGTCATACAGCCAGGCGCATAAAAGATATCATTGGCAACACAATAAATGGCTACTTCAGAAACAAAACCAGGGCTTACTAAAAAATTGGCCCCGGCATTTAAATAATCTATTGCCTGTTGCAGGTTTTTAATAGTACCTACGCCAAGCATTAAATCAGGCATTTGGGCATTACGCAGTTCAACCATTTTTCTAAAATTGCTATAAGCTTCATCGCCACGGTTGGTATATTCTACTGCTTTTATACCAGCATTATACAAAGCCTTCATTACTTCCAAACTAATTATTTCATTTGCATTAAAGTACAAAGGAAGAATACCCTGCTGCACTATTGCGGCTGTTATTTTTGCTGTATTGGTCATATCATTACATTTTAATATTGGTTAATAAGCCTTGGCATACTATAAATTTTAACAAGGAACAGGCTAAAAAAATCACCTTTGAACCCTTCCGCTTCCATCCCCTTTTACCAAGGCATTAACTTCTGCTAATGTGGCATGGTTTAAATCACCGGGAATGGTATGTTTTAATGCGCTTGCAGCCACAGCAAATTCTGCAGCATCTTCCATTTTTAAACCTGTAACCAAGCCATAAATTAAACCACTGGCAAAACTATCGCCGCTGCCCACTCTATCCACAATACGAACAGTATATTGCTTTGTATGATAAAACTCGTTACCATCATACACAAGTGCACTCCAGCCGTTATCGCTTGCACTATGACTTTCACGCAAAGAAGAGGCAATAAATTTAAACCCAAACTTTTCTTTCATTTGTTTAAATACATCTTTAAACCCATCCAAATTTAGTTCACCTTTGGTAACATCAGTATGCGCTGCTTTAAAACCTAGTGTTGTATCTGCATCTTCTTCATTGCCTATACAAACATCTACATATTGGCAAAGGCCCGTCATTACTTCTCTTGCTTTTTCTTTGCTCCAAAGCTTTTTTCTATAGTTTAAATCAATGCTAGTAGTAATACCTTTTGCCTTAGCCGCTTTTAGTGCCGCTTCTGTTAATGCAGCCGCTTTATCACTAAGGGCCGGCGTAATGCCAGTTGTATGAAACCAATCAGCACCATCAAATATTTTATCAAAGTCAAATTCGCTTGCATCTACATCGGCAATAGATGCGCCCGCTCTATCATATACAACCTGCGACGCCCTCATTGAAGCACCTGTTTCCAAAAAATATATACCCAATCTTTCTCCACCTCTTGCTACAAATTGAGTATCTACCCCATAACGGCGCAAATGGTTAATGGCAGATTGGCCTATGGGATTAGCAGGAACTTTAGATACAAACGTTCCATTTAAACCATAATTACATAGTGCTGCTGCTACATTTGCTTCACCACCTCCGTAGGTAATATCAAAGGAGTCGGCTTGTACAAATCTTTTAAAATCAGGTGTTGATAAACGCAACATAATTTCTCCCAGCGTTACAATTTTTTTTGACATTTTTTTAATTTTTTGTTTTCGATAATATAAAAAGAGTTACTAAAACCTGGTATTATTATAATTATTCCTTTAAATTTTTTTTCTATCTTTTTGCTGCTATGCCAACCATTTAAAATACGTAACTACAAAATGCCGAATGTAGTTTACTATTTTAAATCATCAAAGTTTTTTTGCAAGATTTGATTTTTTTAGCTGCATTAAACCCCACTAAAAATTGAAAACCCGCCATCTACTACCAATTGAGAACCCGTAACAAATTTTGAAGCATCACTTAACAAATACACTAAAGCACCCACTAATTCATCGGGATGGCCAAATCTTTTAAACGGGGTTTGTGATATTACAGATTGACCTCTTGGTGTAAAACCACCGGTAGGAAGGGTGAGTAAATTTCTATTTTGTTCTGTTAAAAAAAAACCGGGGGTTAATGCATTCATTCTAATTTTATCTCCATATCTATTGGCCAATTCTACTGCAAACCATTGAGTATAGCAATCTACAGCAGCCTTACCCATATTGTAGCCCAATACTTTAGAAACGGCTCTTTTTGAGTTCATACTCGAAATATTTACAATACTGGCTGTACTGTTTTTTGCAAGCGCATCACCAAAAACCTGTGTAGGTAATAATGTTCCCCATAAGTTTAAATCCATTACAGTTTTAAGACCATTCAAATCCATTTTAAAAATATCAGCTTCAGGCTGTACAACACCCTGTGGCATGTTACCACCTGCTGCATTCACAAGGCCATCAATTTTTCCAAACGCTTTAAGCATTGCATCTTTAGCAGCTATTAATTCTTCTTCTACTAGCACATTAGCTATAAGTGGAATAGCTCTACCTCCTTTTGCTACAATAGCATTTGCTCTTTCGGAAGCTACTTCATCGTTTCTACCCAAAATACCCACTGCACCACCGGCAGCAACAATCCCATCAATAAATGCGCCGCCCAATATTCCGGTGCCGCCAGTAACTACAATAAATTTTTCTTTAAGTGAAAACATTTTACATCAATTTTTATATTAAAAAATATTTATAAAAGCAAGGAAACAGGTACCTGGTCCATATCGGTATAGTTTAAGTTTTCGCCTGCCATACCCCATATAAAACCATAACTAGCCGTACCACATCCAAAATGTGTACTCCAGGGCGGCGAAATAACGGCTTCATTATTGGCCACAACAATATGCCTTGTTTGCTGCGTTTGACCCATAAAATGAAATACTCTATGTTGCTCCTCTACATCAAAATAAAAATATACTTCCATTCTTCTTGTGTGTGTATGTGGTGGTATTGAATTCCAAACACTGGCACTTTCTAAAACAGTTAAGCCCATTACAAGTTGGCAACTTTTAATACCTTCAAGGTGTATATATTTGTACACTGTTCTTTTATTGGAGGTTTCTTTTGCACCCAATTCAACCGGCGATGCATTAGTTTTTGTCATCAATTTGTTTGGATAATTATGATGAGCAGGTGCAGATAGTAAATACAAAAGAGCCGGATCTTCTTTATCCTCACTTTTAAATTGCACTTCTTTGGTTCCTTTACCAAGATAAACGCAATCAAATTTATGAATATTGAAAACTTCACCATCTGCAATTACTACTCCGCTACCACCAACATTGATGATGCCGAGTTCCCGTCTTTCTAAAAAATAATCTGACCGCAGTTCTAAATGATTGCGCAATAAAATTGCTGTTTTTACAGGCTTTGCTCCTCCAATAATTACTCTGTCAAAATGAGAGTAAACCATTTTTACCATATCGTCTTCCATCAACTTCTTAACCAAAAAATTATCCTGAAGTTGCTGTGTATCAAAATTTTTGGCCTCGTTTGGGCTTATTGCAAATCTAAATTCCATTTCTAAAAAAATTATACATTTTTCATTTTATCGATGCTACAAAAATATTACCTGCTCCAATAAAAATATTTTGTTTGAGCTTTTAAATTATTGCTATTTACAACCAATAGGTTTTCATTTGCTTTTGATACTGCATAATTAATGCGGTTTTTGCAGATGAAAATCGCATGTTGATTTCAACTTCAAAATCTAAATTTAATTATTGCCTCTCTCATATCTTTTAACAACAACAAAATGCACTGCTAGTATATACTCTAATTGTTATCTATCACCATTTGTGAGCTACCCTTTACATAACATTTTTAAGCTATATGACAATTTTATTAATCAAGTTTACAATTACTATTCAAAAGCGTTAAAAGATTTTTACTTTTTGTAAATTAAATTGGCTTGCCAATTTTTGGTTAACCAATATAAAATTAAAGAAAAATAGTTTACAGTAAACCATAAAAAAAAAACAGTTTGTAAAACTATTGTGACTGTACCAATCTTGTAAAATTGTATTTATTTCTTTAGGGGATACAAAACTTTAGAACCCATGTAGATAAGGGTTTTAGTAAAAACAATAGCCGACTATTTTAACATTAAAACAAAATATGTTAAACCCTGGCTTTATAATGTAAGATGCTATAGGTAAGTCCGCAATATTTTAAAACTAACTAAGCCCTATAAAAGTTTTACAAGCATCTTAACCTCAATATTGATACTTCAACTGTATCATTTAGTGCAATTAAAATCTCATCAACTTATACAAAAATGTATTAGGTGCATTAAACCTCACTTTTTGTAAAACAAGCGCTTAATTCCTCTACCACTTTAATAGCTGGTTTATTAAAAAATACACCTGATGTAGCATTATTACGGATACCTCTTACAAATAAATAGATTACCCCTCCAAAGTGCGTATCATAAGTAAAGTTGGGTATCCGCATAGCTAAGTACTTGCAAATAGCTACTGTGTAAATATGATATTGTAAATGATAATTATTGTCTGCCATTGCCTGCCAAATATTGTCTGAATCGTAGGCTGACAGGCTATCGCCGAGGTAATTTGATTTCCAGTCCAGGATGTAATACTTACCGTCCATTTCAAAAAACAAATCCATCTTTCCATTCATTATGCCTTCTAATTGCTGAAAATATTTTACCTGTAATGGCACTTTTTCGGAAGAGAGGGCATTGAGCTGATTTACCTGAAAAGGCTGTACTGTAAAGTTAAATTCAAACTCGTTAAGGCATTTATTTTTACTAATTTGGTTAAGTGAAAAAGAATGATCATTACAGGTTAGCACAGTAGTGGTTACTACCTGCAACAGCTCCAGCAACTTTTCCGCATATAATTCTGTATTACCGGGCGATAAACGTTTTATTCCATTGGCAATTACAACTGGCCAATTAGTAGTATCTGTAAAATTGATCAACTCAAAAATATAGTGCAGCAAATTGCCGGTATAGGATCCCTTTTTAAGTGTATTGAACACAAATTCGCTATAAACATCTTTAGGTAAACCAGTATTAATTTTTGGTACCGGGCTATGCTCCGGATTTAAAAAAGTATAACTCATTTTACGCCAGTTAAGCTGCTCAAGGGTAAAGTTTGCGGCCTTTTTAAATATTACCGGAAAAGGCGTTGTACTTTCATTGTACCTAAAACCGGCAGCCACAACAGGCTGTGCTTCCAAAGCAATTCCTTCGGGGTTTATTTTTAAAATAACACTGGTAAATGCCTTTAAAGATGTACTATTTAAATCGCCGTAACGCTTGTTGCTATTAATAAAGCATTTATATTTTGCCCTTGTAATAGCTACATAAATAAGCCGCCTGTTTTCCTGCTCTTGCTGGGTATTAATTAAGCCTTGCTGGGCAACCGTTAAAATGGATTTATTGGCAAAAAGATAGTCGCCTGTTGTTTCATCTTTAAAGCTGGAAACCGCTCCGTTGTAAGGCTTCATATCTAGAAAGGGAGCTAACACAATATTATACTCAAGCCCCTTACTTTTATGAATGGTCACTATCTTTACTGCATCTTCATCGCTTTCTAAACGTTGCTCAAATTCATCACCTTCTTCAACCTGACCTTCAATTGCTTTTTGTAACCAATTAATTAACTCAGTGGCTGCATATTGTTTACTTACCTGCATTTTATGCAACAGTTCCTGCAATTGCAACAAATTAGATAGCCGCCTCTCTCCATTAATTGCCTCGCTCTGCAACATCTGCGTTCTCACTTTATAATCTGTTATAAATTTCATCAGCATCACATACACTCCTTCTGCCGCCCATGCTTGCTGATAATTTTTAAACTGGTTAAGTACCTGCTCTTCATTAAGGCTTGTAATATTGCCAATTTTAAACCCTGTAAGGCCTGTTAACAAGGCTTTGCGAATGTTTGCTGCGCTGATATCATTTACTGCCTGCAGTACATACAACAACTCTTTTGCTTCCTGGGTTTCAGATAGTTTTGTATCATCTATAGTAACTGCCGGAATTTTAAAGCCGGCCAGTATGTCTTTTATATTTTTGCCATTATTTTTGGATCGTACCAATATGCCAATATCAGAGGGCATCACCCGGCGGGTAGAATTTTTTTCTGAAAAAAGATAGCCCTCATTACCCAGCAAATCAATTACAGTGGCAGCTACTGCGGCAATAATTTCTTCATTATTTTTATTTTCAAAAATGCTGATGGGGGTTACCGGCTTTCCATTTAATAGTAAGTTTCCCTTTTCATTTTTTGCTGGTGCATCTACCATAGTATATTCAATAGCATCTGCTGCGTTACCAAAATAGAAAGTATCAAAATCTTTTTCGGGTTTAAAAAAACTATTTTGTGCGTTAATAATACCGTTGGCAGAGCGGTAATTGGTATTCATTTCGTAGCGGTTGCTAACTTCATTGTAGGCTTTAAAGTAGGTTAAAATATCTGCCTTGCGCCATGCATAAATGGATTGCTTGGGATCGCCGATATAAAACAATATTGTATTGCTTCCAAAGAGACCGTTAAATATTTCGTACTGCAGCTTGTCTGTATCCTGAAATTCATCTATAAATACAGCTTGGAATTTTTTTTGTAAAGCTTCTATGAGTACTTTATTTTGTTTTACTACCACAGCATGATGTAGTTTATTGATCATGTCATCAAAAGCGAGCAGGCTGTTGCGTTCTTTATTAGCCTGTACTTTACTGCAAATGGTTTTGATAGCTACCTGGTAAAGCATATTGGCAAAAACAGTTAGCAGTTGCCCGATAGCTTCTTCCGCTTCGGTAGCAGGCTCCAGCAAAAGCAAAACTTCTTTAAATATTTTTGCCACATATTGAGTGGATTTGCTATCAATTATTACTTTGATGAGCGCTTGGTTATCACCAAAAATTGCTTCAAATTTTTTCTGTGCATTTTTATTGGCCTGAACCGCCGCAAGCAAGGCTTCCCGGTTTATATCAATATAATCAGAAGCCGTTTTTGTTGCAGCTTTCGCAAGTTCATTTTGCTCCTGTAACTGCTGCAATAATTCTAATTGATGTTTTTCTGATAAAATGTCGGCATCATAAGGAGTTATGGCTACTAATGTTTTTCCGCTCAAGGCATTGCCTGTAAACTCCTGCAACTGCTCCCTTGAAATATAAGTTGGCATTATGTACTTTAATATTAATGGCTGAAGTACCACTATGTTTTTTCTCCAAAAATTATTTATTTCAGTTGAAGTACTGTTTGCAAGGTCAGTTTGACTCATAGCATCTGCACCAAATAACTGGTTAGTTTCAAAAGCATATTCTGAAAGTACTCTTTGGCAAAAACTATGAATGGTTAAGATGGCTGTTTCATCTAAAAATAATATGGCATTTTTTAGGCGCCATTCGGTTTCACTTTTACCAATAGTTATAACGGAATGAGCCACAATTGCGGCAATAGTATCATCTTTTACAATTTTACCCATACTGCACTCATGTGCAATGCGTACAAATGCCCTGATACGGGTTTCCAATTCTGCCACAGCAGCTTTGGTAAAGGTTACCATCAATATTTCCTGTATGGGTATATTTTGCTCCAGCAACATCCGCAAAGAAAGGATGGCAATTGAATACGTTTTACCTGTACCGGCACTTGCCTGTATTAAATTACTTTGCTGCAACGGCACTGTTTTAGCATCAAATGGCTTTATTTCTTTTTGTGTTGGCATAGTAATATTTTAAACAGTTTGGTTTGTAACCGCAGTTGTTAATTTACATTATTGCCCCCGGCATAAATGCTTCAATTTCTTCAAAAATATCCAGGGTATTTTTTTTCATCTCCTCAAAATTATCAGCAGAAAAAAAATCATTTTCATAAGCCTTACTCATGTAAATATCTTTAAATGTATAATCGTGCAGACTGTTGCGCATAGATTCAATTGCGCCTGTAAATGCTTCCGCATCATTCTCAAACAATTTAAATGGATTGATTGCAAAGCCCGGGCAAAAAAGAAATGGCTTGCTATAGCCCAATTTAAAATACTCCAATAATTTCTCCATCCTTTCAAGGGCTTGTTGCTTACTGATGGTTCCACTTTTAATGGCAAATGTTTTGGCAGATTTAAAAGCAATAAAAACAAAACCGAGCAATAAACCCTGCGCTGTTGCTACAATGTAGGTTATGTATGCCTCTACCAAATGTTTATTGTACCTGGTAGAATCAGAATATACAAGCAGTACGTTATTATAAACAGTATCAATTTTTCCACTGATAATACTAGTATTTATTTTGATACTTATTTCAATTGTTTCAGGTGCAGCATCGTGGGTAAACTTAGCCAGCATTTCTTTTTGTTTACTGATGGTTTCAGTTAATTCGTCAAAAGCTAACTTACCTATATTTTTTAGTGGTAATACACCCAACAGCCGCTGTTTGGTGTAAAAGTTTTCATACGCCGTTTCCGGCAAATTGAGCAGTTCATTTTTTAACTGCCAGCTACTGAGGGTGTCTAAGGCAAACACTTCTGTATCGGGCAGCAAAATTGCATCTTCCCGGTAAAAAATGCCCAACGATTTATTAAAATACCATTTGATAGGATCTTTAAAAAACTGCTGCAAATCTTTCAGCATTATTTCATCAAATGCAAATACAACAGCTTCTTTTTCCACCGCAGCAATTTGTTCTTTATGCTGATATTTATCATCGCCCAAATATGAAAAAAGTCCGCTGCCATTAAAATACTGCTGACTAAACCCATGTAAAGGATGAGCTGTAGTAAGTAATGAAGTTAGTTTTTGATTGTACTCAGCCGGTGCACCCTGTACAATATATTCTATCAATTCATCCACAAGGGATGAAGGTGGAATATGGGAACCATCTTTGGCATGGCGACCAATATAACTGAGGTAAAAATATTTTTCGGCAGAGAGAATGGTTTCTAAAAATAAATGCTTGTCATTATCTTTTACATTACGGTCGCCTTTACGTTTATTTTTTTCGAGCAAATTAAAACTCAACTTACTTTCTTTACGGGGAAATTTGTCAAAATTCATTCCCAGCATAGCCACTATTTTAAAGGGAATACTCCGCATAGGAATAAGCGAACAAAAGGTAATGCCTGAGCCACCAAATACCTGCGATTTTGTATCGCCATTTAAAATTTCAAGGAAGCTATGTTTAAAAACTTCAAAGCTTACAGGGCTGTCACTAACAACATCCAGCACATTAATTTTTTCTAAATAATCCACCAGCCTGTTATAATCTTCTTCTTCTTTTTCCCCCGCTTGAAAAACAAGATTTTCTATCAGTTCCTGCAAATAAGCAACCCAATTGGCAATGGTTCTAGCCTCATTTCTTTGCAGTACAGTGCTTTGTAATACCTGCATAAAATGCCAGAAACGGATTAATTCGCCAGCATTATTTCCCTCGGCAATATCAAGCGGTATCAGCGTTTCATTTCCTACCTGCATCAAGGGTTCGCCACTTATGCAAATGCCATACATAATGCGTTGCAAGCCATATTCCCAGCTTAACAATCTTGTATCATTTACTACTTCACCAGTCATTCCAAAACGTATGTTGGCTGCATTTACCGCAGTACGAATGGCTGCAACATCAGTTATGCTAAAGCGCTCCCGAATATGGGTAGATTCCAGCAATTCCAATATTTCTTCTGCCTTAAAACTATCTGCCTGCAACAATAAAATTGACTCAATTACCTGGAAAATATTATTACCCTTTACAATGCTTTCATCTGCAATGGTATAGGGAAAATTATACGGGGCATTATCAAAAACAGCTTTTATGTAGGGAGCATACAAATCAATATCACTTACCATTACCACCACATCTCTTGCAGAAAGGTTTTCACCTTGTACATTTACCAACCCTACCAGGTAATTGTACAAAACCTCCACTTCCCTAACAGGAGTAAAGCAGGTATTTATTGTAACAGAACCATCTTTTACATCTGCCAATTCAATTATATTTCTACTATCATCCGGCGCATTTAAGTAAACATCTTGTTGAATTTTTTTTAACAAAGAGTTTGGTGTTAGCGGCTCATCCGCCAGGTCATCATTATACAGGTTTATGTAATTTTCATCTTCAAACAACAAAGAAAAACTTTCTCTTATAATAGTACCCCAGCTATTTAGCAGCGTATTACCGGTAGTAGAAAATTCCGCCACCCCGGGTTTATTTTTTTTCATTTGCACTATCCTTGCAATTTCTTTTTCTGACTTATCCTCCAGCCAATAACAAGTTGGTGCAGGATTAATAAGATAAAAACGAATAGCGATATACTTAGATAATTCATTGAATAATTGCAAATAAAACGGGGTAATTACTGCAATGCCAAAAAACTGTAATTGCGGCATTTTTGCCTGCAAAAGCTGCTGTTTGTCTGCCTGCTTTAATGCTGCAATAATCTGTTGAATCATTCCTGTTTTATCCAGCATGGTTTCATTTACAAGCAGTTGCATTCTTGCCCACAGGTATTGCTGAAAATCAATTGTATCATTTAAAATATCGGTTTTATTCCAAATTACAATGGTATCCGGCCGGTACATTTGGTACTGGTCAAAAAGATCGGCTACCTTGGTAGCAAGCGCAATTTGCTTAACATCATTACCTGCATAATATCCGGCAATAAAAGGGTATTTCCGGGTAAATGTTGCATCATTTAACAGGTGATAAATATTCCATTTTACAAAATCAACAGTCAGCAAAGGTTTGGTTTTACCACCCAGCCAAAAGTAAATTTGCGCAACAATATCATTGGGTTTATTAAACTTTATATTGGCTGTAATACCTGTATGAGCTGCTATTTTAATGGTAAGCCAACTGTTCATCCCCTCAGTTTGCGTAACCAATTGCTGTGGTACAAATACATTGGTATTGCCTGCTGCCAAATCGCTGGAAAGCTGCAGGGCAAGGCGTGACAGAGAATTAGAAACAAATAATTGAATAGACATGAGTAAAGGGAATATGGTTAAATTGTTGGTGTTTGTTGAATTAATTATTTTTTGAACCCGGCAATATTTCTTTACTAACCTTCATTGGCGAATATGATGCTGTTAATTGATTTTTTTAATAAAATGATTCGATAATTTCTCTTGTACAAAATATCATTATTGGGCTTTTCCCAAACAGCTTGTTGCTGCCATATTTGATATTCATAAAATCTCATCAAAACGATTAATAATTCCAGAAGCTCTTTTTACAGTAGCTTCCGCAGTTTGAAGCAGTACAACTTCAGATGCCTGTACCAGCACTTTTTCTCTAGCCCTTGTTACGGCAGTATACAGCAGCTCTCTCGTTAATAATTGATTACCGGTATTTTGCGGCAACAACACCAATACCTGCTTGTATTCCGATCCCTGGCTTTTATGAATCGTCATGGCAAATACCGTTTCGGCACTATCAATATAACCCGGTAGTATGGAGCGAATATTTTTGTCACTATCCTCAAACCACGCCCTCATATTACCGTTGTCATCTGTACGAATAATACCAATATCGCCATTGAATAATTTTAATTCAGGGTAATTTTTAGTAACAATGATAGGTCTGTTTTCATAAAAATCTTGCCGCAAATCAAGCCCATAATGCTTTTGCAAATACTGTTCAATAGCCCGGTTGGTAGCGTATAAACCCTGCGGCCCCTCTCTCGTAGCACAAAGCACCCGCAAATCATTAAATTTTTGCAGGGCAAGCTTGCAGTCTTTTTCTTGCAGGTATTCTTTATAACCATCCACAAAAGATTCAAATAGTTGCTGTTTGGTATTCGTGTCAATTTCTACTGCAGCTTCTGTGTTATAGTGAATAAATGCATTCAGTACATCCTGCTCATTATAAATAATAGCTTTACTAAATTTACCAATACCACCAGTACTTTTAAAGCGATGGCTTTTTTGCAATTCAATAATATGGCCTGCCAATGGATGGTCAATAGTTTGTATAAACTCATCGCCTATTACACACTCCTTTGTAAGAATAAATTGATTAATAAAATCAGCGGTTGTGTTGGTAAAAAGATTGGTGCCTTCCACTGCATTGCAAAGATCGCCAAACATGCTGCCCGCCTCTACAGATGCCAATTGATTTTTATCACCCAATAATATTAGCCTTGTATGAGGGCCAACAGCATCTAGCAGCTTGGCAAAAAGGGCTACATCAATCATAGAGGCTTCATCCACTATTACCACATCGTATGGCAATGGATTAGTGCTGTTGTGGCGGAAATAAACAGAGTTGGGTATGTATTTTAAAAGCCGGTGAATAGTGTTGGGATTCAGCAGACTAAACTGTTGTTTTATTGCAGGCTCTAATTGCAGGGTTGTACCCTTAAGCGACTCTGCCATTCGCATAGCAGCCTTGCCCGTAGGCGCCGCCAACGCTACCTTACAATCGGGTTTTATGCTAAATAACAAGGTTAAAATTTTTGCTACAGTAGTAGTTTTTCCTGTACCCGGCCCACCGGTAATAATTGAAAAATTATTGAGTACACCTTGTATGGCAGCAGCTAGTTGCCAGTCAACATTTTCTGTTGCTGTACCACCATCTTCTTGTTTGAACCCGGCCTGTAAAGTTAAAATCAATGGCTTAAGTAACAGCAAATCCTGCTGCCGTTGCTGCAGCATTTCTTTCTCATTTTTTAACAAGGCTGCTATGGCAGTAAGCAACTTTGTTTCGTAGGTAAAATAGCGGTGCAGGTACAGCATATTTTTATGCAAAATAAACGGACTAATATCGCCGGCAGCACCAACTGTGGGTTTCATTTTACCCAATAAACCAACACTATAAGGAGGTGAATAAGGCAACTCTTTGCTGTAGCGCACCACATCGTTATTATGTATGCAGATATGCCCCTCTTCCAGCCTTTTTGATACAAGGTAAGCAAATGGAGCAAGCCCTTCCTGCTTAAAAAAACCTGCAAACTGCTGGTGTACATCATTGATTGTTTTCATAAATCTTACTGTAACTATATACTTTTAAAAAGGTAATATAGCTAGAAATAGCTGGATGGGGAAATTAAACAGGAAGATAGCCGATTTAGCAGGTTTAGGGTGTAAACAGCTATACATTTAAAGGAGTCTGCTGTATATAGGCGGCTATTTTTTATAATTATCGGCAGGCAATCTGTAGTCTACCGGGTGAGTATGTTTTAAATTATACGTAAGGATAAAACAATTTTACAACTATTTCTAAAGAAAAAATAGTAGAACATCCATTTAAATAAGGATGGTTTTAAATATCCTGCTTTTGTATTGTTTAGTAAGAAAAAAATTATACGTATTTCTAAAGTATTCGTCACTTTACTTCTTTGCAGCAAAGCATACAGCCAATCTGCGCCAATAGCTCAGCCTCATTCAATTATAAAGATTAATAAAATCACTGATTTTATTGACAGTATCAAAAATAAGCTGTTGACAGATACCGTTAAATTTAACAGACAAGACCTTGTTAAAACCAGTAAAGGCATAGTTAACACAAAATCTTACGCTCCGCTATTTTTTGTTAATATTTTATTGCAGTACCAATTGGATATTGTAACGGGTTTCCAGGTCCTGGATTTTAGCAATGAAATTCTGTATGCCAACAAGATTGAAAGCATTTATTTTATTTAATCCAAACAAGCAATAAAAACCTTGGATATAAATGGATTAAACGGAGTGATTATTATTGATATAAAAAAAGAAGAACAAGTAAATTACCTGGTGGCAGGCCTAAAAATTAATAATAAAAAAGGCAATAATTTTGAAGCCGAATGATCCAACCTGTTATGTAAACCAAGTTACAATTAGCTATTATCTCATCACGCCAATCTTTCCTCCGTTCCAATCTGGAAAAAGCTTTTTGTCATCATTAATTTTTAAATGAGCATCGGCCACTTCGCTAAAAATACTACGAAAGTCAGTAGTAACTGCAAGATCACGGCCATCTGCCAAATTCTCTACAGACAATGGTTGTACGCTGCCATGCACTTTGCCACCATTTACATTATTACCCAAAATAAAGGCACAACTTGCCCTGCCATGATCGGTGCCGCCGGTGCCATTTTGCTTAACTGTACGGCCAAACTCGGTGGTGGTCATTATCGTAATGTCATCTTGCATCGCTTCTACATCTTTCCAAAAAGCAGCCATACTATTGCTAAGGTCAGCTACATTTCTTGCAAATCCACCATTATCGGTACCCTGGTTAAAATGGGTATCCCAACCGCCACTTTCTGCAAAAGCAATTTCTAAACCTACATCCATTTTAATTAGTTGTGCAATTTGTTTTAAAGCATTTCCTAAAGGGCTGTTAGGGTATATAACGCCACTTGCCGGACGGTAATTTTTTACATCAGCTTTGTTAAGCATTTTGATAGCATCAAAACTTCCTTTACCCGTTTTGCTTAAAAGAGAGGACGTTGTTTGATCATATAAATCTTCAAAACTTTTGGCGGCAGCATTAGCACCCATGTTATTACCTTTTAACTGTATGGCAAAATCTTGCAGGTTGCTTACAGCCATGGCCTCATTATCACCATAAAAAGACCGGGGTAAAGAGGAGGTAAGACTAACAGCCCGAAAAGGCGTTGCAGCCTCATGCCCCAACAAGCCAACCGCCCGGTTCAGCCAGCCACTTGCCGTTCCCTTGTTGAATGGCGTGCCACTTTCCATATAATCCTGTGCATCAAAATGGCTACGGGTATTATTGGGCGAACCCATGCCGTGTACAATTGCAAGTCGCTTTTCTTTAAAAAAACTCTCAAATGCAGCCATACCGGGATGCAACCCAAACCTGCCATCCAAATCAATCAAAGGCTTTACTGTACCGGTTTTTACGGCATCCATAAAAATGGTTGGCCTTGCTGCTTTTAAAAATGGGTCGGTAAATGGAGTTACTGCCATTAACCCATCCATTGCGCCTCTTTGAAAAATAAACACCAATGTTTTAGCTTTTTTATAAGGGCCTTGTAGTTTACTGCTGCCAGCCGCTTTTGCCAAAAATGTAGGTACACCGCCAATGCCAATGCTGAATAAGGCGAGGCCTGCTTGCTGTAAAAATGCTTTACGGGATGTCATATAGTTGATTTTGCCCCAACAGAAAAATGAAGATGTTGATTATCCCCAAATTCTAAAGATTGCTGTTAAAATGTTACTTGATTAATACATAAAAATGATTAGTATCAATGGTTCTTCGGTTTATTTATTGGTACTAGTGATTTTGAATAATTAGTTTTTTGACTCAATGCTTACCAATACAGTTCTAAAATAAATATCGGCAACTTTGTTAAAAGATATTTCCACTAAGTTTACCAAATAACCGTATAAATTTTTATCCCTACTTTTTTATACAAACAACAAATCACTCTCCCACTCTCCCACCCTACCCAACAAACTCTACAGATTTTAAGGCTTGCCTTATTCCTCCTAAACGCAGCTTTTTGTATTGGAAAATGTAATAGGCTTTCTAACACTACAACCCGGATTGAGTAACAAGGAACTACCTTTTCTGAAACTCCGGAGAACCCAAAATTACACCTACCACCTGCGCCAGCATAGTATTATCTCCAGCTACGCCTGGCATAGGTATATCTTTACCCGTACTGTTTTTGCGAAGCTGCTGCCTAGCCAGTTGATTTTCATTTACTTGCTTATTTTTCCGCCTGCCTTCACCCAAATCGGCCATATTACCCTCAACACCCATACTTTGATTGTTATCAATAGTTGTTGTTTTACCTGCTGCTTCATTTATTTTTTGTTGTAAAGATGGATCAGTAACAAGTGGTGTTAATCGTTTAATAGTTGCAGCCACATTACGTTCTGGCAAAATAATAGTACTATATTTAGTTAAAGCATCAGCGGTACTTTCGGGCTCATGGTTGTTGTTGAGAGCGGGCAGGTTAAATGTAATACCGGGTATTTTTTGCGATGCAAAGGCCAAACCAAAGTTCATTCTGTTGAGTAAAGATCCGGTATTGATCCAATATTGCCCTCTATCCGGAAAACCAGTGGGCGCCTGATAATAATATATTTTCTGCCCCATTCTGGTTATCCATTGGTACAGCATAAAAGGCATTTTTACTTCTGCATCAAGTGCACGTACAGCACTAATGGCTAGCTCAAAAGGCGATTTTGTTTTTTCAGTAATGGCCTCACTACTCCAAAATTCCGGGGAAGCAACCATAGTTTTAAGCAGTTCTTTTATATCGCCATCTTTTGTTAAAAATGTAGCAGCCATTTTATTTATTAAAGATTGGGGAGGATTGTCGTTTACAAATTTAATAGCCAGTTTTGTAGAGATAAATTTTGCAGTAGAAGGGTGATGAGCAAGCATGTTTAAAAGCTCAAGTCCTTCATTGTAGCCACCTCCGGCTGCAAATTTTTTGCCCAACACTATTTTTTCTGAGTTATCATGTCGGTTCATTGCAAACATAAAATCACCTTTGTGTACAAAGCCTCTTGCTATTAAATTCTCTTCACCCATCTTTTCAATATATTTTTTTACGTTACTGCCGGGGCCGTAAGCAAAAGGATAGATCGTCCAACCGGTTAGCACCATGGCAGCCTGTGTTACATCTTGTTGTGTATAGCCTCCTTCTACGCCAAGGGTATGCAATTCCATTATTTCCCGGGCATAATTTTCATTAAGGCCCTGGGTATTTTTTTTGTTATTCAACCTTTTAAGCATTTTTGCTTTTGTACCATTACTATCTTCTTTCATGGCCTGTTCCAGGTTTCTATCTATTCGCTTTTGCTGTCGTTCCTGCTGTACTTCAAAGCCATCATTTTGGCCAGCACTTGTAAAATTATCCAGAAAAATAAGCATAGCCGGAGATTGAGCAGTAGCCAGTAATAAATTTTGAAATTTACCGGAAACATTCGGCCTTATTACATCCCTTTCATAAGCAGGCACAAACTCTGCACACTGGTTTTTGGTGATGGAAACATTAAAATGATTAAACCAGAATTCGGTTAAAAGTTGATGCAACTGATTATTGCTGTAAGCTGCCGTAAGTATTTTTTGTGCTGTAAACTGTTGAAACAATTCGTGTTGTGGCCGGTACCCTTTCTTTTCCATAAAAGCTTTTAGTTGCTCCCGGTACAATTTTTTATCGCCTTCACTGGCAGAATCATTTTTCTGCAAACCTGCCTCTTCTCTTGCCTCTTTATTTACAGTGCCACCGTTTGGAAAAACAGTCATTACCTGCTCGTTGGTCATTTTTAAGGCATCATACCCAGCAAGTCTTTCCATTAAAGCCGCATCATTTTGCTCACCATCCAACTGTTTAATAAACCATTCCTCAAGCCCTGTTTTTAAAACTTTATCAATAGCACCGGGTTGGTTGCCAAATGTAAACCGATCTATTAAATGAGCTGCCGCCTGCCGTTTGGTAAGGCCTGCATTTTTGTAAGGCATTTTAAAAGCATTTGTTTCATTTGCATGGGTAAAAGCCAATACAATACTTGCTGCCACTATAGTAATAAATGAAAAAGTGACTATTTTTAATTGATAAAGCATGGTATAAGTATTGTTGATAAAGCAATGAGATGCAATTTTACTGATAAAGTTTAATAGCGTGTGTAAGCTGTTTGTGCACAAGCCGAAATGCTGATAGATAGATAAATGAATATAGACTGTAATTTAGGCTGCACTTTAATTACTTACCTGTATTGAACGGATAAGTTATAAGCTGTATTGGGTAAAAAAAGATTTTTATTTTTGATAGTCTACAATTCTGTTAAAGCTAAAAAAGCCGAATCACTTACTCTATCATCCCAAAATCTTTCATGAAATCTCTCCATACATTTTCAAATGCCTGAGCTTGGTTTAACAATAAAAAATATCTCAGTAAATAATATGACATTAATCACATTTTTAATTTATTTCATCAATCAACTTTGCGTTTGAAGTTTGATAAGAGTATAAACTTTATCAGGCAATGGTTGCTTTTTATCGGTTGCATTTAATAAATGATAATTGATAATTGATAATTGATAAATGATAATTGATAATTGATAATTGATAATTGATAATTGATAAATGATTAATGATAAATGATTAATGATAAATGATTAATGATAAATGATTAATGATTAATGATAAATGATTAATGATTAATGATAAATGATAAATGATTAATGATAAATGATAAATGATTAATGATAAATGATTAATGATAAATGATTAATGATAAATGATAAGTGAT
>JBBQTZ010000052.1:0-21160 GCA_038234405.1 Chitinophagales bacterium | reverse complement strand
TTGCAAGGCCTCTAACATTAATACATCTTTAAACTCCATTGAGCACTCTGGAAAAGTTTTTAAAATGGTAAGATCAATGTTTTTAGGGTCTATTTTTACTTCTGCTTTAAGGTGTTTATTTATTTCGCCTAACAAAACTTTTTTTACATCGTCTTGGTAAACGAACAATAAACTTACTAAAGAAACGCAGATAATAATTCCGATAATTAACAGATATAAAAGGATCTTTACGATTCGTTTTAAAATTGATCTGTTTTTAGGCCTTATTTCGGTAGAGTTTTCCAATCAAGTAAATGTCAGTAAAACTATAACTACTATTAAGTTTTAAGTTACTAGAAATAAACAATTGGCTTTTTATAATTTTTTTGGTAAAAAGGCTAAAAAATCACAATAACTAATAATAATGATTATTGTATGATGAGCTTTTGAGAGAAGCCATCGCGTGGGTCGGACCCAGAAATGATGTACATTCCGTTTACTAGTTCAGGTTTATAAACCTCTTGTTCGGCGGGAGCTTCTGTTTTCAATAAAATTTCTTTGATCACTCTTCCAGTAATATCGTGGATTAAAACACTTTTACTTAGCGGCATTTTTTCATAACCGATTTTAATTGTTTCATTGGTTTGGTTTATCCAGATTGCAGATGTGCTTGAATTTTTATAGTTCACCGCAATAGTTTTATGTGTTTCAACAGAACCATCTTTTTCAACGTGTTTTAGTCTATAGTAATTTATTCCTTTACTAGGCGAGTAATCATAATTGAAATAAGATAAATTATTTTCTCCGCTCACGTTAGCAAGAGAGTAAACCGTGTTTAATGGTAAAAAACTAATTCCATCGTAACTTTTCTCTATTAAATAATAAGCAACGTTTTTTTCGGTGGCCACACTCCACTTTAATAACACTTCGTTCTCTAAAGGTTCGGCATAAAAATCTTTTAAAGTAATGGGTAAAACGCCATTACAGCTGGGGCCGCAGGTTCCACTTAAACTAATGGTATAGGTTATAATTTCATCGCTTCTATTTGACCTACCCCAAATAAGAACAGTACCTCCTGTTTGAATTCTTGTGCAATTTACATCTGCATTGGATGCTCCTAAGCATCCAGTTGCAGTTATACCAGGCGTGCTTGTTCCGTTACCACAGTTTCCAACATTGGTTCCAAAAGTATTTATACTGTTTATTCCGATAATATCGCTTCCATCCATTCCTGAATTAGGACAGGCGACTCCTCTCTTTTTAAATTCAGCGGTAATGTTTGCTGTGCAACCTGCAGGAAGCGAAAAAGAAGTTGACATGTTTTGGTGACCCCCAGAGCCTGATCCGAAACAATTATTATTATTCGCCGTCCCATTACACATGTTACCAAATCCGGTATAGGTTGCTGCTAAATTACAACCGCCCGTGCAACCTTGTCCATTATTACAAGCATCATAAATGCCCATTCCACCGTTTAACGTACAACCGGATACAGATGTTTGCGCATTGCTAACCCTTACTATTATTATTACTAAAAATATTAGATATTCTTTTTTCATCCTCTGTCATTAACAGTAAATTAAAAAAGCGGTTAAGGAATCTTTTAAAAACATGAAAAAGATAAAAGTCCTTTAGGGTGTTCACTTTTGTGCAAAGTACGGGGCAAATATAAGCCGATAATCGTAAACCGAAGTGTTATTAGTATTAAGGAATTATTAGCATTTTAGGGGTTATTTGCTCTATAAACTTAACCAAACTGCGTAATTTTGTTAAAATTAACGATCTAAATAATTACTTTGTTTACAAATTCGTAAATTCATGGTTATGAAAAAAATCGCTTTATTTTTATCCTCGTTAATTGTCTCTTTTGCAATTTACTCTTTTGTTAATTCTCCACCTGAAGAATTAGCTATTAACGCCGCTATCCCGCAAGCTGAATATAAAATGAAAGATGTTAGCGGCAAAAGCGTTTCGTTAAACGATATTAAAACGGCAAAAGGTTTGTTGGTTATTTTTAGTTGTAATACCTGCCCTTACGTAAAGTTAAGCGAAAGTAGAATAAAAGAATATTCTGATTATTGCGTGGCTAACGGTATTGGTTGTGCTTTAATAAACAGTAATGAAGGTCAAAGAGCTGAAGAAGATAGTTTTGATGAAATGGTTAAGTATTTTGGCGCTCAAAAACTTAAATGTACTTACGCAATTGATGAAAAAAGTCTTTTAGCTAATGCTTTTGGGGCAACTCGTACACCACAATGCTTTTTGTTTAACGCAAAAGGCTTAATTTACAAAGGAGCTATAGATGATAACGTAAAAGATCCTGCTGCCGTAAAAGCCGCCTATTTAAAAGATGCTTTAGTTTCATTAAACAAAAACGAAACGCCTAAAACCCAAGAAACTAAATCTATCGGGTGCACAATTAAGCGTGTAGAATAATTCAATTTTTTCTTTTTACTTCCTTATCTTTGTCGTTGATATGTTTAATAAACAACTCGACCCTGAAGACTTTTACTACAGCCCCGAAGGATATATAATTTTTACCGAAAAGTATCATTTAAAGCGAGGGCATTGCTGTAAAAGCGGCTGTAAACATTGCCCTTATGGTTACAATAAAAAAACGGGGCTTTTTGATAAACCCGATTCCAAAAAAACTACATAATTTTAATTTCTATGTCAAACCAAACTACAACAGAGTTATCTTTTAAAAATCTTGTGTTACAAGGTATTCCTAATGAATTACCTCCACAAAAAAATTACGACGCTAAAATAAACCACGCTCCAAAAAGAAAAGACAGTTTAAACGCTGAGGAAAAAAAATTAGCAATCCGTAATGCCCTACGTTATTTTGATCCAAAACACCATGCTGTTTTAGCCAAAGAATTTGCTGAAGAGTTAAAAGCCTATGGTCGCATATACATGCACCGTTTTAGACCCGATTATAAAATTTATGCGCGCCCGATAAACGAATACCCTCATAAAAGTTTACAGGCTGCGGCAATCATGCACATGCTAAGTAACAACTTAGACTATGCGGTTGCGCAACACCCACATGAACTAATCACTTACGGTGGCAATGGTTCTGTGTTTCAAAATTGGGCACAGTATTTAATTACCATGCAATATTTGGCAAATATGACGGATGAACAAACGCTGGTTTTATACAGCGGCCATCCTGCGGGATTATTTCCTTCGCATAAAGAAGCTCCTCGTGTTGTAGTTACCAATGGCATGATGATACCAAATTACAGCAAGCCCGACGATCTTGAAAAATTTAATGCCCTTGGTGTAACACAATACGGACAAATGACAGCGGGAAGTTTTATGTATATTGGTCCGCAAGGAATTGTACATGGCACAGCTATAACCGTTATGAATGCTGCTCGCAAAAAATTTAATACAGAAGAAGAGCGAAAAGGAAAATTATTTGTTACCTGTGGTTTAGGCGGTATGAGTGGCGCGCAACCAAAAGCGGCAAAAATAGCAGGCTTAGTTTCTATCACTGCCGAAATAAATCCTAAAGCAGTTAGCACCAGACATTCGCAAGGTTGGGTAGATGAGGTGTATTCAGATTTAGATGAGTTAATAAAACGCGTTGGCCTTGCACAACAAAATAAAGAAGCCGTTAGTTTGGCGTATCAAGGTAATGTGGTTGATCTTTGGGAAAAATTATTTCAAGAAAACATACTGGTTGATATTGGAACAGACCAGTCCTCTTTGCATAATCCATGGGCTGGCGGCTACTATCCACAAGGCTTAAGCTTAGAAGAATCGAATGTGTTAATGGCAGAAAACCCGACTAAATTTAAAGAAGAGGTTCAAAAAACATTACGAGCGCATGCTGATTGCGTAAATAAATTTGCCGCAAAAGGCATGTACTTTTTTGATTACGGTAATGCTTTTTTATTAGAAGCTAGTAGAGCTGGAGCAGATATTTTAGAAAAAAATGGTGACTTTAAATACAAGAGTTACGTTCAGGATATTTTAGGGCCAATGTGCTTTGATTATGGATTTGGTCCGTTTAGATGGGTTTGTACAAGCGCAAACGAAAACGATCTTAAAAAAACAGACGAGTTAGCCCTAACTGTTTTAGAAGAAATTTATAAAACTGCGCCGCAAGAAATTCAACAACAACTAATGGATAATATTTTGTGGATAAAAAATGCCATGCAAAATAATTTAGTAGTTGGTTCGCAAGCGCGCATTTTATACGCCGATAGCGAAGGAAGAATTAAAATTGCCAAAGCCATAAACACAGCTATTAAAGAAGGAAAAATTACTGCGCCTGTTGTTTTAGGAAGAGATCATCATGACGTAAGCGGAACAGATAGTCCGTATAGAGAAACGTCAAATATTTATGATGGCAGTAAATTTACTGCTGATATGGCGGTACAAAATTTTGTTGGAGATTCGTTTAGAGGTGCCACTTGGATAAGTTTACATAACGGTGGCGGTGTTGGCTGGGGCGAAGTTATTAATGGAGGCTTTGGTTTAGTGTTAGATGGAAGCGATGATGCAGAAAGGCGTTTAGAACAAATGTTGTTTTGGGACGTAAATAATGGCATTTCTCGCCGTGCCTGGGCGCGCAACGATGAAGCTCTTTTTGCAATTAAACGCGAAATGGATCGTACGCCAAATTTAAAAGTAACCTTACCAAATTTGGTTAATGATAATTTATTAGAAGGATTGTTTTAGTAGAATTTAGAAACGTAAAACTACCAATCACTGCTACTTCCACCACCCCCAGAATCGCCACCACCGCCACCATCAAAACTAGAACTAGAGTCGGAAGAGGAAGATGAAGAATCAGAGCTACTCCAGAAAGAGCCGCCGCTTGTGCCAGATGAACTAGCTCCGCTTGATTTTATTTCCTTTAAAAAGATAAGCATAAAAAATAAAATTATTGCTCCTATACAGGGTACTAGAGCCAATATAACGGCCAATATCAAAAGACTGTTCTTAACTAAAGAGCTTCTTTTTTTGGCTTTCTTCCGTAATAATAAATATAAATAAAGCGTTAAAAGAATAAGGTTAGCCGAATAACCCAGCAGCCAACTTACCCAGCTACTATCAACGTTATCAGAGGCTTCTGGCGTATACTCGTTCTGACTATAATAAATAAGTTGATCAAGCCCTTTATCTATTCCGGTATAATAATCGTTTTCTTTAAAAAACGGACGCATGTCGTTATCCTGAATACGTTTTGTAAGTATATCTGGCAAAACGCCCTCCAGTCCATAACCAGTATGTATTCGAAATTTATGATCCTTAACAAAAACTGCAATGAGTAAGCCGTTATTTTTAGTTTCTCCGCCAATTTTCCAAGTATGAAAAATATCCTGACAAAGATTGCTCATATCACTTCCGTTTAAAGAAGAAGCTATATATACAAAGATCTGATTCAAAGTCTTTTTTTCAAAATCATAAAGTTTAGCATTCAAGACTTGCTGTTGTTGAGTAGTTAAAACATTTGTCTCGTCAGTAATATAATTGATTGGTTTAATCGGGAAAGTTTCTGCCACAATAAAATAAGGCAATAAAAATATTATCAGGAGGGCTCTTGCTAACATAGTAATTCGAAGATACTAAAAACCTTGTATTCTTTATTATCTATAGACTTTATTTTTAACTAGTATAGATTGAATTAGCTTGATTTTAATGTAAATTTTGTTGCATTAAAACCCAACATTCACATAACAGAACCATAACCTTGCCATAGTAAAGAGCATAAAGTGTTTTTATAATTTCGCCTGTAAATTATGAAACTAAACCTATTTACTTATATATTTTTTGGAGTTGTTTTAAGTTCCCTTTCACAAACCGCTTCAATAAATCAGAATTTAACCTCGCTTCCAATCAATGTGGTTCGCGGCCCCTATCTTCAAATAGGAACCCCGAACAGCATGATCATCAAATGGCGAACAGACGCTTCAAGCGACTCAAAAGTATGGTACGGAACAAGTGTTAACACAATAACTAATCAAGTTACTGTCCCCTCATCTGTTACAAATCATGAGGTAAAAATAACAGGATTATCGCCTTCGTCTGTTTATTATTATATGATTGGCTCAACCGCAGGAACCCTCACGCCAGCAAACACAAACCAATTTTTTAAAACTAGCCCTAATAGCGGCGCAAAAGGAAAATATAAATTTTGGGTAATTGGAGATGCGGGAACAGGAACTGCAAATCAAACAAACGCAAAAAATGGATTTTTAAATTATATTGGCAATAATCACATTGATGGCTGGCTTTGGTTAGGTGATAACGCTTATGACGGCGGTTTTGATAGTGAGTATCAGGCAAATGTATTTACAAACAATGCGTATGCAAATGAGTTAAAAAAAATTGTGGTTTGGCCGGCTCCCGGAAACCATGATTATAATAATAATATCCCATTTTCACCGCCACCTGCATACCTTGACGTTTTTACACTTCCAACACTGGGTGAAGCTGGTGGCTTACAATCTGGTACCGAAAAATACTACTCATATGATTACGGCAACATTCACTTTATTGTTCTTGATTCTTATAGTGTTGGTCGTGGGACTAACGATCCAATGGCAATTTGGTTACAAAACGATCTAACGGCAAACACCTTGCCATGGGTTGTTGCTTATTGGCATCATCCGCCATATACAAAAGGAAGTCATAATTCTGACAACACCAATTTTTTAGATGGTGAGCTTGTTGATATGCGCCAAAACATTATCCCCATTTTAGAAAACGGAGGTGTTGATCTTGTGCTTAACGGACATAGTCATTGCTACGAAAGGTCTTTTTTAATTGATAGTCATTACGGCACTTCAAGTCAATTTAATGCTTCCATGATAAAAAATAATACCAGCGGTTTTTATCCTGCGGTTTGTCCATATCAAAAACAAACATTAATTAATAAAGCCCATAAAGGCACTATTTATTCTGTAGTTGGTTGCTCAGGAAAAACCAGCGGAACATCAAGTGGATGGCCACATCCCGTATTTTATAGCTACAATAATACACTGTTAGGTAGTATGCTTTTAGAAATTAACAACAATCGATTAGATGCTAAATTCATTACAAGTACAAATACTGTTTACGATGGATTTACTATCGTAAAAAATGCAGGTAAAAAAACAACATTAAATATTTGTCAGGGACAAAACGTAACATTAAAACCTTCATGGCCCGAATCTGTTTATTGGTTTCCAATTGGCACCACACAAGATTCTGCTGTTGTTAATCCTGCTTTTTCAACAGTATATTATTCTTACGATCCAAATTCATGCATTAAAGATACTTTTGTAGTAAACGTTACACCAAACAACATACCGCCTTGTAACATCACATCCATTCCAAATTACGATCCAGCATCGGAAGTAAGTGTTTATCCAACAATGATTAAAAATAAAAACGAAAAAATTACAATAAGAACATTTCCCGGACAAAAGATCGATCTAATAAAAATGTTAGATGCAAAGGGCAATTTAATCGAACTTAACCATAATGAATTATTACAGAATGAAATGGCTGTATTTTTTAAACACGAACCGTCGGGCGGCGTTTACTTTTTAGAAATTTTAATCGATCATAAAATAATCCACAAAAAAATAATTTTTAATAAATAAAATATGAAAACCTTACTTCAAAAAATATCTTTTTCGTTCATCTTCCTTTTTTCAATTAACGCGCATTCTCAATGCACTGTAAATAATATTTCAGGCGATCTTATAATTGGCTCTAATATTATTATGACGGGTACATATAATGTAACGGGCAAATTTGTGATACCAAGTGGTATTAGTGTTTTTGTACAAGCTTATTCTTCGGGCAACTGCGGTAAGCTAGTAATTAACGCTCAAAACATTTATGTATATGGTTCTATTCTTGGAAACACGACTGGATTTCCGGGTGGAACTGGTGGTGTTGGCGGTTTTAGCGTTACAAGTATAACAGGCGATGCTGTATCCTTAACGGGTTGTAACAATAAAGACAATACAGGACACGTAACAGTTGAAGGCGGAAAACAAGGTTTAGCCGGATCTGGCTTAGGTGGTGGAATACCAGGCGGCAACGGTGCAAATGGCTCGGGGCCAAAACAACAATGTTTAAATAATGATGATGAGTGTGGAATGATCGGTTCTGCTGGTGGCGCTGGTGGTGGATCTGGAGGAACATACGGCGGAAAAGGCGGGAACGGTGCTAACGGTGGGAACGGAACAAATTCATATACCGCAACTGGTGTAAATGTATCAACAGGCTACGCTGTTATTCCGGGAAATGGCGGTATTGGTGGTGTTGCTTTAAACAGCATAGGCTCAGCTACTGGAAATGATATTGATCTAGGATCTGGTGGCGCTGGTGCAGGCGGGGGCGGTCGTTCATACATTGCAGGACTTCAAGGAAACAAAGGTGGTAACGGTGGCGGACTTATTAAACTAGTTGCAAGCGATACTTTATCAATTACAGGTTTAATTACAGCCTCTGGCGAAAACGGTTTAGCTGGTGGCAAAGGTGGCGACGGGGGAGTAACAGCTAAATGCTGTTCGGACGGCTGCGACGATTGCGGTGAAGTAACATTATCTTGCGGAGCGGGCGGTGGTTCTGGTTCGGGTGGTGGTTCTGGCGGTGGTATTTATCTTGAATCACAAAACAAAGCAATAATTACCGGAACGTTAGTTGCTAATGGTGGTAACGGCGGAAGTGGCGCTGCAAAAGGGAACGGAACAAGTTGTAATTACAGTGCAACGTTTTGCGGAACACAGGCTTTAACAAGTGGTGATGGATCAAACGGTAATGCTGGCGGCGGCGGCGGCGGCGGACGAATAAAAATATTCGTTCCAACGTGTGTTCAAAATACTATAACACCAACCAACAACGTGGCTGGTGGAACAGGTGCAAACACCGGCCTTATTGGCTCTTATAATGTTGTTTGTTCTGTAACAGGCATTTATGATAACTATGTTTATCACGAAATATCTGTTTTTCCTAATCCTGCTTCAAATCAAATTTCAATAAAATTTAAATATTTTGATTCGTTCAAAGATGAGAATTCAACCATAGAAATAATTGACCTAAATGGTAAAAAAGTATTAGAAACGTCGTCGTTATTACATATAACTAACGAACAAAATATTGACATAAGTGAATTACAAAGTGGCTTGTATTTTTTACGATTAAAAACTGCTGACTTTTTGATCAATCAAAAATTTATAAAACAATAACATGAAAAACTTTTTAATATTAGTTTGTTTTCTTTTTGCAAAGGATCTTTACCAACAAAATCATAAAATAACATTACAACCGTGTTTAAAACCTTTTTATCACGGAGTAGCTTCTGGCGACCCTATGAGCGACCGTGTTATAATATGGACGCGCGTAACGCCGGATACAAACCAAATTAATCAATCTATAATTGTTGATTGGAAAATTGCAACCGATACAGGAATGGTAAATGTTATTAATCAGGGTACATTATTAACCGACTCAACAAAAGATTTTACGGTTAAGGTAGATGCCAATGGATTAAACCCAAACACCTTTTATTTTTATGAATTTAAAGCGAACGGAAAATATTCGCCTAGAGGCAGAACTAAAACCACACCAATAGGATCTGTTGATAGTTTACGTTTTGCACTTACATCATGCGCGAATTTTGAAGCCGGGTTATTTAATTCATATGCGAGTTTATTAGCACGTGCAGATTTTGATGCAGTACTTGCGCTTGGAGATTATATTTACGAATATAATACTGGTGGATATTCCCCCAACGCAACCGTAAACAGGCAGTGGTCTCCATCCAATGAAATTTTGTCAATCGCAGATTATCGTATGCGTTATTCGTCATACAGATTAGATCTTGACCTTCAGAGATTACATCAACAGTTTCCATTTGTGATCGTATATGATGATCATGAATTTGCAAATGATGCCTATTTAAATGGCGCACAAAACCACCAAGCTGGCGAAGGGCCATGGAGTGACAGAAAACAAAATGCAAAAAAAGCGTTTTTTGAATGGTTGCCAATTCGCGTTACAGGAACAATAAATCCCTACCAAATATACAGAACAATTAAATACGGCAATCTTGTAGATCTGATCATGATGGATACAAGGGTTGAAGGCCGAGATCTGCAAGCCGGAACCTCGGGAGCAACCGTTACAGGTCCTACTCGTCAACTATTAGGAACCACACAGTTTAATTGGTGGAAGAACAAAATGGATTCGTCTACGGCACAGTGGAAAGTGTTAGGGCAACAAATTATGATGGCGCCATTACAGGTTTTTGGCATTGGTTTTAATGGCGATCAGTGGGATGGATATCCAGCAGAAAGAAACAGGATCTACAATCACGTGCTTACTAATAACATTCCAAACATGGTGGTTATCACAGGCGACATACACTCTTCTTGGGCAAATGATTTGCCAACCGCTTCGTATAATAGTGTTACTGGTGGTGGTTCTGCGGGCGTTGAATTTGTAACCCCAAGCGTTACCTCTCCGGGATTAAGCATACCGCTAGGAGCCTCGGCGATTATGGCGGCTAATGGCCATATAAAATACACTAATCTTTCTGCACACGGGTATGTGATCATGGATGTAAACCAAAATCGTACCCAAGCAGACTGGTATCATATTACAACTATTGATAACCCAAGCACGGCATATACTTATGCAACATCTTTTAAAGTAAATAACTTTCAAAGACATTTGCAGTCGGTTGCATCAGCAAGCTTACCCAGACAAAGTATTTACCATACGCTTGCGCCTTTATGCCCAAGAACATCATTAATTACTTCATTAAATAATTCGTATAAAGAAAGTGTATTTTTATCTGTTTACCCAAATCCTTCAATGGATTATGTTACCATACAGTTTAATAATAATTCAACTGGCAATGTAAAAATATCTGTTTGTGATATTGCCGGAAAAAATGTTTATGAATACAACGAAGTAATTGAACAAGGAATAAATAAACATTATATCAATTCGGCACCATTTAATGCGGGTGTTTATTTTATAAAAATTGAAACTATTGGCAATTCAGAAACTATTAAGTTCATTAAGCAGTAAAAACAGGCGGATACTTTCCCTTTGTGGGATATATATTTTTTCTTTAGAAATTCTTTTCTTAAGCTTTTCGTTTATTGAGCATAAAACCATTGATGCAAACGTAAGAATTGAAACACGTTTTGATCAATTAATAGCAAGCATTGATAGTTTAGAAAGATCGGCAACAAGTAATAAACACCTTTCTCAAAAACAAAACTGCTATACGTTGGCCCGCAAAAACTACAAATACATTGAAGGTGTTATAGAGTATGTTGCGCCGTTTTTTGCTAAATATTACATTAATGGTCCGCCTATAAAAAAGCATGATATAGAAAATGGAAATAAAGTTTTTGAACCCCATGGCTTTCAGTTATTAGAGTCCGCTTTGTTTTCAAGCGACACCAGTCTGTCAAAAGAAGAAATAATCTACGAGATAAAACTTCTTAAAGAAACAATTACTCAAACTAAAAAAAAATATAAAAGTGTTGTTCCTAGAAACGAACAGTATTTTGATATGATACAACTAGAATTAATTAGGATAATAAGTTTAAATATTAACGGTTATGATTGCAGTATTACAAAGGAAAACATTACGGAGAGTGCTTATGCCCTCGATGGAATTTCAGACCTCCTTTTAAGCATTGAAGATGTTAAAAACAGAAGCACGTCTCTTCCTGCATTTAACAAAACAGTTTTGGATTCAAAAAAATTTCTTTTACAAAATAAAGATTATTATACGTTTGATCGTTTACATTTTATTGTAAATTTCATAAAACCACTTTATGAAATAATATATAAAATAAGGCACGAGCTAAAACTAAATGTTACTCCAGTAAATTATGCGGTAAATTTTGAAGAAAAAGATCTATTTGGAAAATCATTTTTTAACCGCTATTTTTTTTCGATCAACATTTCCGACTCATTGTTAAAGGATGAGCAAGTTGAGCTAGGTAAAAATTTATTTTTTGATCCTATTTTGTCTGGCAATAATAAAAGAGCCTGTGCCTCTTGCCATAAGCCGCAATTTGGTTTTGCAGACACTGTTGCTAAAAATTTAGATTACAATAGAACTGGGTTTTTAAAAAGAAATACGCCTTCGTTATTAAATGTAATGCATCAAAAGAATTTTTTTTATGACGGCAGGTCTTTGCAATTAGAAGATCAAGTGAGCGATGTGTTACATGCAAAAAATGAAATGAATTCAATTCCTGCAGACGTTGTTGCTAAACTAAAACAAAGTGATGAGTATAAAAAATTGTTTAAAATGGCCTTTAATGGTAAAGCCGATACAGCAATAACCTTTTATGGAATTTTAAAATCTATTGCTGAATTTGAAAAAACCTTAGTGTCTTCAAATTCAAGATTTGATAACTATATCAAAGGAGACAAGAAAGCATTAAATAAAAATGAAATAAATGGTTACACTGTTTTTGCTGGCAAAGCATTATGTGCCTCTTGCCACTTTTTACCTTTGTTTAACGGCCTTGTGCCGCCAGCGTTTAACGATAATGAATTTGAAGTAATTGGGGCTCCAAAAACTTTTAATTCAAAACAAATAGATTCGGATAGCGGCCGTGTTTTGATAACCAAAAAGAACATTCAAGTGTATTCCTTTAAAACACCTAGTATTCGAAATCTCGATCTTACATTTCCATATATGCACAATGGTGTTTTCAAAGATTTAGATCAGGTTATAGATTTTTACAATCAAGGCGGGGGCTCGTTAGACAATAATAATCCGATCACGAACCAAACATTACCATTTGATTCGTTGCAACTTTCGGTGAAAGAAAAAGCAGATATAAAATCATTTTTGCTTAGCCTTTCTTATAATTCATATAAAAACATAGCGCCAAAAAAATTACCAAAATTTAAAGATTCAACTATTGATAATAGAAAGATTGGAGGAGAGTATTAAAAACAAATTTATTAGTAAAAAATTAACAATAGATTAATCATGGCTTAGATTCAATTTAAGGTACAAGTTGTTCTTTTGTCTTATGATAATTAGGCATTCATTCAAAAATTTTGTCATTTTTTACTTCCTGTTTTGTCTACTGCCTTCATGCCAAAACAAAACTTCCGAAAAAGAAAAACCCGAAAAAGAAAACAAGGTAATTATAATTAAAGGTTCCGATTCTGAGCTAAACCTTCTAAAATATTTTTCTAGCGAATACAAAAAAAACCGTCCAGAAGTTACAACAAATATATCAGGTGGTGGAACTTCACATGGCATAAAAGCATTAATAAGCGGAGAAACAGACATAGCTATTGCCTCAAGAGTGATCTCTAAGGAGGAATTAGCAGAGGCTAAAATAAAAGGTGTTGATCCAAAGGCATTCATAATTGCACAAGACGTTGTTGCTATAATAACACATCCCGAAACCGGAATTGATAGTTTATCACTCGAGCAGGTTTCAAAGATCTTTAATGGTACTATTCTTAATTGGAAGGAATTAGGCGGTACAGATCTAGCAATAAAAATATATGGCCGAGATAAAAACTCAGGAACGCGTTTTTATTTGAAAGATAAATTGTCTGTTAAAAAATTTCCATCACACTATTCTGAATTAAAAAACAATTTAGAAATTATTGCCGCAGTAAGTAAAGAAAAAGGTGCAGTTGGTTATGTAAACAATGGATCTATTGTTGATGCAGAAGGAAAGCCAACAAATAAAGTATGGGCAATGAATTTATATATCGACCGCAATTCAGCTTGTTCTCCATATGAATATCAAAGAATTAGATATGGTGAATATCCGCTAGTAAGGCCTCTAATACAATATACAAATGGGAATCCAAGTAACCAGCTTTTAGAGTTCATAAATTTTGAGCTATTAGAAAAACAGCAAGCTTCAATTGAAAAACACGGCTATTTAAAAATTAATTCAAATTACTATAACATGAACCAAGCGAGTTTTAGGTGATGGTTTTATACAAATGCACCCTAACTAAAAATTGAAATTCTTTATTATTCAAAAATAAAAAAACCAAAATATGTTAGCATACAGTTTAAAACCAGAGCAAAAATTAAATTCGCAATTTGTTACCAAGCGAACCAAAAAACGGATATTTATTGTTTTATTTCCGTCGTTTCAGTTAATGTTTTCGGTGTATCCATACCCGCAAATTAGAATAACAATAACAAATTGAACAAGGCGATTACAAGAACATGTCTGTTCATTTTGGCAAAATAAAATTTTATAATAAAAAAAGTTGTTTCGGTTTTATAAATCAAAAAGAGACCGAAAATGACTTTTACTTTTACCTTAAAAACCCTTCCACTGAATTAAATACTGACGACGTCGTATCTTTTGAATTAAAAGAAACTAAAAAAGGGCTACAGGCTTTTAATGTTAAAAAACTTGTTGATTAAAGACTTAGAAATTGCATTCATCTTAATTTCACTTAAAATAATATTAAGTTTACATAAACTTAATTTGTCCCCACTAAATTTGGCGCGTGATTTAAGATCACAGAAGTGAATACCCTAGAGGTGAATGAGTGTCTCCGAAACCGCTTCGTATTAATAATGTTTTTATTAAACTATTTTATTATGTCAAGGCACCTTTTATTTTTATTTATTAATTGTCTCTTCTTCTTTTCTCATTCACAAACTCTAGTTATGAATGAAGTTTCTAATGGTCCATCGGGAAACATGGAGTATGTGGAGTTTGTTGTAGTTGACACTAACATTGTATACAATTGTGTTGGTTTAACAAATCCACCCTGCATAGATATTCGAGGTTGGATCTTTGATGATAATAGCGGGTATCATGGTCCTGGTGGGGTTGCCGCTGGCTGCATACGTTTTTCGAACGACCCTTTTTGGTCTTGCATACCCGTTGGAACAATAATTTTATTATATAACAATTTAGATCCTAACACCAGTCTTCCTCCAGATGACCTATCAATGATCGATGGAAATTGTAGAATTGTTGCGCCGGTTAGTAACACCACTTTATTTGAAACAAACCCTACAACACCTGGTGCTATTGCATGTAGCTATCCTGGCGCAGGATGGACTGCGGGCGGTAATTGGAACACAACGCTTTTAGCTAATACTGGTGACTGTGCGCGAATTGTAAACCTAGCGGGTTGCGAAGTGTTTTCGGTTTGTTGGGGTACTGTTAACACCAATACCTTAATTTTTATGAGCGGCAACGCATCCCAAAGAGTCTTTTTCTTTGCAAACACACTAAATAACACCCCAACTAATAATGGTAATTGGATAAACGGAACCACTAATGCCCCCAACCAACAAACGCCAGGTGCCCCAAACAATCCCGCAAATGCAAATTGGATTAATGGCATGAACAATAACTGCTCGCCAATTCAACCACTAACCGTTACTTCAACTACATTAGTAGGCTCGTGTCCTTGTAGCGCATCTGCATCCGTTTCGCCCGCAGGATCTCTTCCTCCGTTCACGTATACTTGGTCTCCTGCTCCAGGGTCAGGACAAGGAACCTCTAATGCTGGAGGTTTATGTACAGGGTCTTACAGTTGTTTTGTTCAATCGGCCATTACAAAATGTACGGAAACGGTTGTGTTAAACGTTTCAAACAACAATACATTTTCAACCACCGCCTCTAACACGGGCAATTTATGCGCAGGAGGCACAATACAATTAAATACACCCACAGCCAGTTCATATACATGGAGCGGACCAGGAGGCTTTACCTCTTCATTACAAAATCCAACCATTTCTTCTGCTACACCAACAATGTCTGGCACCTACTCCGTTCAGGTAAGCGCTGGGACTTGCTCTGCACAAGCAACCACATCACTAACGGTTAACGTTTTGCCAACCGTAACAGTTTCAAATAGCGGTCCGGTTTGTGTTGGTAATAACATTGTCATCAACGGAGCAGGAAACGGAACGTTTAATTGGAATGGCCCAAACAGCTTTACATCTTCAACTCAAAACAATACAATTGCTGCGATTGCATCAAACGCAGGGTCTTATTCGCTTACTGTAACGGGAGCAAACTCATGCACCATCACGGCAAGCACAAATGTTATTATTAATGTTTTACCAATAGCTACCGCTAGTGTTTCAAGCGCATGTGTAGGCAGCACGCTTTTGTTAACCTCATCTGGCGGAAATGTTTATTTATGGTCAGGGCCAAATAGTTTTACCTCTGCAAGCCAAAACCCATCCGTCAATAATATATCTCTTTCAAATGCTGGTGTATATTCTGTAGCTATTACAAATTCTAACAATTGCGTTAGCTCAGCTACCATTTTGGCAACCATTGATCCGATACCTGTAGCGTCTGCAAGCGGAACAAACGTTTGTGTAGGAAATGTTTTAAACCTAACAGCAAGTGGCGGCAATAACTATTTATGGAGTGGCCCTAATGGATTTACCAATACAGTTCAAAATATAATAATTAATCCAGCCGCTTTAATTAATTCTGGAATATATACCGTAGTTGTATCAAATAACAATTGTTCAAATACAGCAACAGTAAATATTTCAATTGACGCACTACCAAATGTAACAGCAACTGCAAATAACTTAAACTTGTGTGCAGACTCATCTTGTTTCTTTTATGCAAATGGCGGAATTAATTATTCCTGGGCAGGCCCTTCTGGCTATAGTTCAACATCACAAAACCCAATTATTCCGAATTTATCAGAATCGAACGAAGGCTTATATTTATTAACCGCTGTTGATGCTAATGGCTGTTCAAATTCCTCAAGCTTATATCTTACAGTGAAACAGTGTAGATGCACACCTTTTATTCCCGAAGGTTTTTCGCCAAATAATGATGGGGCACACGATACTTTTTCTATCACCTGCATAGAAGGAAGAAAAACAAAGGTTGAAATATTCAACCGTTGGGGAAATTTAGTTTATAAAGAAGAGGATTATAATAACAATTGGGCTGGTAAAATAAACAGTGGGATCCAACTCACCGGAGACGACCTGCCGTCCGGTACGTATTATTACATTATCAAAATTGATGATGAAGAAAAAACTAGAACAGGATTTATAACTCTTTGGAGATAAAACACAATGAAGAAAAAAATTATTACTGTTTTGATATTATTTGTTGGCTTTAATATTAAAGCGCAACAAGACCCTCAGTACACCATGTATATGTTTAATATGATGAGCATTAATCCTGCTTATGCAGGAACAATGGATCATACAGATGCTACTCTTCTTGGTCGCAAACAGTGGGTAAACTATCCGGGTGCGCCTCAAACAATTAGTTTTAATATTCATTCGCCGGTTTATTATGATAAAATTGGCCTTGGCTTATCGGTTATAAATGATAAACTGGGCGTATTAAATTACAATACAATAAACTTTGCGTTTTCATATCACGCTAAATTTAAAAAAAGCATTTTGTCGCTTGGGCTGCAGCCTTCGGTGTCACAATTAACCAGTAATCTGTCGTCTCTTAAAATGGATGCCCCTGGATCTGTTCCCGTTGCAGATAATGCATTTCAAAACATTACACAAATAGATCTTAGAGCTGGTGGCGGTTTATTCTGGTACAACAATAATGGTTACTTAGGGATTTCTACACCTTTGCTTGCTAAAGTAAAAGTGGGGGGCTCATCAAGCGGGAGTGTTTTACCCTACTCAAGTAAGCCGCATTTATTTTTAACCGGCGGTTATGTTTTTGAAATTAATCCAACTTTAAAATTAAAACCATCCACACTTATAAAATACGCAAACGGAACCCCTCTTGAATTTGACATTAACTGTAACATTTACTTTTATGATATAATTGGCGTTGGTGCTTCTTTAAGAAGTTTTGATTCGATGGATGGTATTATTGAATATAAAATAAATAAAAAATTTAAGATTGGTTATGCTTATGACTACACGCTTACTAATTTAAAAAATTACAATTCAGGCTCACACGAAATAATGCTAAATTGGCAATTCGGATTTAAAAAAGGTAAAATTCTTACACCACGATACTTCTAATGAATACATTCAAAAAAATTTTATTACTAAGCCTTTGTTTCATTATTGGCAATGTTTTCTCGCAAGGGGTGGCTTTAAAAAAAGCAAATGCATATTTCGAAAAATTGGAGTATAAGGACGCGGCTAGTTTGTACGAAAAAGTGCTAAAAAAAGATCCAAAAACCAATATTGCTATCCATAATTTAGCGGCATGTTATTTAAAATTGAACGATATCCCAAATTCTGAAAAGTGGTATGCAAAGGCGGTTTTGTTGAACGATGTTAAAGCAGATGAATATTTACATTATGCCGAGATATTAAAGCAAAGTAATAAATATGAGGAATCTAAAAAATGGTTTTCAAAATATAATTCGCTTGTCGGAAACGACAAAAGAGGAAAAAAACAATTCGATTCTTTTTCTCATCTTAAAGAATTGTATGCCGACTCTGCAAACTATAAGATCACTTTTGCTAAAGGAATAAATTCCCGCGGGGCAGATTTTAGTCCGTATTACTATAAAGAAGGCTTACTGTATATTTCAGAAAGAGATCATGATAAACATTCTACAAGCGAATTTATGTGGGATCAATCGCACTTTCTTGATCTATATTATTCTGAATTTGAAAACAAAGAAGAACCTACTTTTAAAAAAGAGCGGCCGTTTAGTTCAAAGTTAAACACAAAATACCACGAAGGGCCGCTTGCAATGAACAAGGCACAAACATTTATGGTGTTTACGCGAAACAACTACTTTAAGAAAAAAGTACGATTAAGTGATGATGGTGTAAATAAACTAAAGCTTTTTTTTGATGAATATAAAGATGGGAAATGGTTATCTGCTCAAAACTTTCCTTATAATAATAATGAATATTCTTGTGGGCATCCAGCTTTAACAACAGATGGAAAAACAATGTACTTTGTTTCGGATATGCCTGGAAGTATTGGTGGGACTGACCTCTGGAAATCGAAATATGAAAACAACTCTTGGTCGAAACCAGAAAATTTAGGCGATAAAATAAATACAGAGGGGAATGAAATGTTTCCTACTTTAATTAACGATAGCCTATTTTATTTTGCATCAAACGGCTTGGTTGGCTTAGGAGGACTAGACATTTTTTCGGTGCCTTATAACAATGGTAAATTTGGGGAGATAAAAAACTTTGGTTACCCAATAAACACCAGTAATGATGATTTTGGAATAATCTATGATCCTAAAAATGAATCAGGATTCTTTTCATCTAACAGGCCTAATTCAGAAGGAGGGAGCGATGATATTTATTATTTTAAATTACAAGGTTATTATTTAACCATTTTAGTTGTTGATAAAACTTCGCTTCAGCCGCTAGCAAAAAGTGTTGTAACCTACACCAATTCTGGAAAAACCTTTTCTGTTACAACAGATGAGAAAGGCTCTTGTAAAATTAAAGTGACCCCGGAAAGTGATTATGCTTTCACGTCCATGTATCCAAAATATATTGATGCAAGATCTCAAATTAGCGTTAAGGACAAAAACGCTAAGAAAAATTTAGAGCTTCTGATTCCAATGAGTCTTACGGATTATAAACTTATAGCAACTGTAACGGATAGTAAAACCAAAAAATATATTAGCGGGGTTAGCATTAAACTGTTTGATGTAATAACTGATCGTTCAGTTTTTATAGATGGAAAAACAGACGAACAAGGCAGTGTTTCAAAAATGTTAAGTGGTAAAACTATAGGCGATAAAATAAAATTTGAAATAACATTAAAAAAGGAAAAATATTTATCTAAAACAGAATATTTTGAAATTGTTTTAGGTGATGAACCAATTATTCAAATACCATTAAAACTATTGGAAATTGACGAGGTTTCTGTTGGAACAGATATTGGTAAAATTATAGATATTAACCCCATTTATTTTGATCTTGACAAAGCTATTATACGTGGAGACGCAGCAAAAGAACTCGATAAAATGGTTAAGGTAATGCAAGAAAACCCATTAATAATTGTAGAGCTCGGCTCACATACTGATTGTAGAGCAACGGCGAAATACAATTTAAACTTATCTGATAGAAGAGCTAAGGCATCCGCAGCATACATTATCTCAAAAGGAATTGATAAGAAACGGATATATGGAAAAGGTTATGGTGAAAGTAAACTCATAAACAACTGTGCTTGTGAAGGCAGTATTGCTTCCCCTTGTTCTGAAGAAGAGCATCAGCTTAATAGAAGAACTGAATTTAGAATTGTAAAAATGTAGTTATTTAAAACAATATTAGTTTTGTTAAGCTTACTTTATACTTATACAATATAAAATTAACGATTTGGAAATCTATCGCTTTTAAATATACAATACCTTTACACTATTCCTTTTGAAGTGAAAATCCTATAAAAATTATTTGCAAAATTTAATTTTTTAACCACTTCGATTAGAGTTTAACTTAAGTTTAAATTTTTATCGAAATGTTAGAGACTAAAAAAATAAATAATTTTCAATTTAAAAAAACGATCGGAAAAATTATAACCGATCCTAAGGCTATACTTTTAATCATTACCGGGGTAGTATTTATATACACCATAACATATGCTTACACTTCAGTAGGGACAGGCAATTCTGTCCATTCAGGAGTTGCAAATAATGTTAGCGCGATCAAAATAAGTTTTTTCGAAAAAAGTTTGATCGTTGGTGTTGTTTTTCTGATGATATTAATCTCCATAAAAGTTAGAAAATCCATTAACCAAATATAAACGCATTCTTTAAAAAGTTAAGTTTTTACTTCGTAAAACGTCTACTTATTTATCATCCAATAAACCAATACTAATCGTAATTCTAAAACAAAATCATAAAAAAGATGCAGAAGGAATGTAGTAGATGTGGCGAGGTGAGTTTTTTTCTTTCTGAAGAAATGATCAGTAAATTAAATTTATCTCAAGATGAAAAAGATTATATATTTCAAGAAGGTGAGATATGTGTTTGCTGCATATTACAACTAAAAACTCGTCTAACAATAAAGGAGCGCCTTTCGGCCTTAAGGATCAAATAACTTTGCTATACGGTTTTTAAGCTAAGTGTTAAGACTAACAGAAAATTAGTAAGATGCCCTCTACTATATAAATCCTTTACTGCTTTAAAGCTCGGCAGTACCAAACATATAAAAACAAGTTGTTTATAATAGATACGTTATCTAATAACAGTTATATGTCCAATGTAATTATGCTGTTTTCTAAAAACATCTTTTAAA
>JBBQTZ010000051.1:0-21573 GCA_038234405.1 Chitinophagales bacterium | reverse complement strand
TAACCGCAAGTGGAACAGGTTTACTTTGGTATAGTACTGCAGTTGGTGGCTTGGGTTCTGCAACAGCACCAACGCCCGTTACAACAGCCCCGGGATCTACCATTTATTATGTAAGCCAAACCATTGCAACTTGCGAAGGGCCAAGAGTTGCAATTACTGTTACCATTAATGCCACACCAGCCCCAACCGTAACTACGCCAGTTACCTATTGCCAAAACCTTCCCGCAACTGCCTTGGTTGCAACCGGAAGCAATTTGCTTTGGTATAGTGTAGCCGCTGGCGGTATAGGTTTGGCTACAGCACCAATACCATCAACAGCCTCGGCAGGCCCTTTCCAATACTATGTAAGCCAAACTATTGTTGGTTGCGAAGGGCCTAGGGAAATAATAAATATTACCATACATCCAACACCAACTTTACCAACTGTAACTACGCCAGTTACCTATTGCCAAAACCTTCCTGCAACGGCCTTGGTTGCAACCGGAAGCAATTTGCTTTGGTATAGTGTAGCCGCAGGAGGTACAGGTTTGGCTACAGCACCAATACCATCAACAGCCTTGGCAGGCCCTTTTCAATACTATGTAAGCCAAACTATACTTGGCTGCGAGGGGCCTAGAGAAATAATAAACCTAACTATCCATCCAACACCAGCTTTACCAACTGTAACTACCCCGGTTTTCTATTGCCAAAATAACACCCCTGTGCCGCTGAATGCAATTGGTAACAACCTGCTTTGGTACAGTACTTTAACGGGAGGTACACCATCTTCTGTTACGCCAATTCCACAAACCACCAACACTGGAAATATATTTTACTACGTAACCCAAGCCAGCAGTTTTGGTTGCGAAAGTCCACGAGCTGCTATTACAGTTACTACCAGCCCTACTGTAAATGCTGTTACCACATTTAATTACAATCCAACTGTGGTTTGTAAAAACGGAATTAACCCTGGCCCTACTTATGCAATTGGCTTTACATCAGGTGGATTATTTACCTCTGCACCAGGTTTATCTATAAATGCAGTTACGGGAAATATCGATTTATCTGGCAGCTTACCGGGTAATTACACTATTGTATATACCTATAATACACAGGGCTGTACGTTAGCAGGATCATCCACCTCTACCATTCTGATCAATCCTGCTATTGCTACCAATACTATTTTTTCTTATAGTTCTCCTATTTGTAAAAGTGACCTAAACCCTGCTCCGGCATTTGCAAATGGCTTTACACCTGGTGGTCAGTTTGCCTCTGGCGCAGGATTATCTGTTAATGCATCAACCGGACTTGTAAATCTTGCGGTTAGCTTACCAGGTATTTACCAGGTCACCTATACCTTACCAACTTTGGGGTGCAGACAAGGCACCAGTAATTTTTCATTTATAGGCATTACGGCTAATACATTACCAGTAACATCTTTCAGTTATAGTCCTGCGGCAGTTTGTCCGGGAGATGCCAATCCCGTTATTAATAGGGTTACAGGCTTTACACCAGGAGGTAGTTATAAATCAACACCAGCAGGGCTTTCGCTAAATGCAGCAACGGGTGCTATAGATGTTGCCTCTAGCAGCATTGGTATTTATACTATCACTTATAGTAGCCTTGCTTTGGGTTGCAGGTTTGCAGACAGTAGCCGTTTTACATTTATTATCAGATCTGCTTCTCCACCCAATACCAACTTTTTTTATGCTACCCCAGTTTGTAAATCAGACCCTGTAGCCATGCCGTTATTCGGCACCAACTTTACAGCCGGGGGGCAATTTTCTGCACCTGTTGGCCTATCTGTCAACAGTAATAACGGTAACGTAAACGTTGTTCAAAGTAATGCAGGTATTTATCAGGTTACATACAAATTATTGGCAACTTCCTGTAGCCTTGCAGATAGTAGTACAGCTACAATAGCAATTGTAAACCTGCCAGATAATCCAATTATTTCTTCTCAACCAGTTTGTGGTACAGGTATAAGTACAATAACTGCAACCAGCAATGGAAATATTCTTTGGTATAGTGATGCTGCAACAAATAATTTAATCAATACGGGCAATAGTTTTACTACCAATTTAAATGCCAATGCCCGTTATTTTTTAACTGCTACTATTGGTAATTGTACCACATCAGCAATACCTGCCGATATAATAATAAACCCGCTGCCAGCATTACCGAATATAGGCAATGATACCAGTATTTGTAGTGGCGATATGCTGGTTTTAAACCCTGGTGTTTACAATAGTTATTTGTGGCAGAATGGTACTACATTGCCAACACTTTCAGTTAATCGTTCAGACACTTATTCAGTAATAGTAAGTAATGCAGCAGGATGCAAAAGTACCAATAGTATCACTATTAATATACTTACCAATTGTGATGATATACAATTTGCCAACGCTTTTAGTCCTAATGGAGATGGTAATAATGAGAAATTTGGTCCGTTGGGAAATTTATTTTTAGTGCAAAACTACTCCCTCAGTATATTTAACCGATACGGCGAATTGGTATTTAAAAGCGATAATCCTTACCAGAAATGGGATGGAACCTATAAAGGGAAAAGCTATGGCAATACCAGTTTTGTATGGGTTGCAACGTATATATATCGTGGCAAAATTAAAAAAACCCAAAAGGGAAACGTTAGTTTGCTTAGATAAAAAAATGCTGGAGTTTCTTGCATTATCCAGCGTTATCAATTGCTCAACTGGTTTTGTGCTACTGTGTTAACGGCAGATTTTTTGCCAGGTAGATTGGCTTTTTGTATCAGCAAAGAATACTTAAGGTTTTGGCCAACTTATCGTAAGCTCTTACATTATTAGCAACTTTATTTGTAAATGCCTCATTAGCTTATGCGTTTACTGCAAAACCAATGAGGCATGTTACTCAGCTAGTTAGTAAACATAGTTGTAAATCAACTGTAACTTAGCGCTGTATAGTTGTAAAATGCCAAAAGGTATTAATGTCCTGCTATTACAATATCTTCCGGCTTGTGTTTGTGTTTAAACAACAGGGTAAATAAAATTGCTACCACAAGCGAGTACATTGCAAACACAAGCCATATTGCCTGCCAGTCTTTAGTGCCATCTGCATTGGTATAAAAAGCTTCAATTACCAAACCACTTACAGCACTACCAATTAAAGCACCAAATCCATTGGTCATCATCATAAACAAACCCTGTGCGCTTGCCCTAATAGCAGGATCTGTTTGTGTTTCTACATAAAGCGAACCAGAAATATTAAAAAAATCAAAAGCCATTCCATAAATAATACAAGACAAAATGATCATCCATAATCCCTCTGCCGGATTACCATAAGCGAACAATCCAAAACGTAATACCCAGGCTACCATACTAAAAATCATAACTGTTTTTATACCAAATCTTTTCAAAAAAAATGGGATGGTTAATATAAAAAGCGTTTCCGAAATCTGCGAAATAGACATAATTATAGCAGGGTATTTTACAGCAATTGTATTCTTGTATGCTGGCACAGATGCAAAATCGTGCAAAAAAGTATCGCCATAAGCATTGGTAAGCTGTAAAGCTGCACCAAGCAATAAAGAAAAAATAAAGAAAATAGCCATATTACGGTTCTTCAGTAATTTAAAAGAAGTAAGGCCCAATGATTCTACTAAAGATTTATTTTGATGTTGTACATTTTGCGGAGGGCATTTAGGTAAGGTAAAAGCATATAATCCTAATAATAAGGATGCAATAGAGGCAACATAAAACTGGTTGCCAGATGTTTCATAGTGTAACAGGCTTACCGTCCATAAAGCAGCAATAAAACCAATAGTACCCCAAACTCTTATTGGAGGATATACTGTTACTATATCTAGCCCTTTGCTTTTTAAAGAAGAATAGCCAACCGCAATTGCCAATGCAATGGTTGGCATATAAAAAACCATTGCTAGCAACATTACTCCAAACATTGTATCCGGGTTATCTACCATTGGTACGGTAAATAAAACAATGGCTCCTGCAATATGAAAAAAACCATACAGTTTTTCTGCGTTAATGTATTTATCTGCAATAATGCCTGCTATAGAAGGCATAAAAATAGACGCAATACCCATAGTGGAAAAAATAGCCCCAAATTTAGCCCCCGACCAGTGTTTGTGCTGAAACCAATACGCACCAATCGTAATAAGCCAAGATCCCCAAATAAAAAACTGCATAAAATTCAATACAATCAAACGGTTTTTTAAGCTCATAAGTAAAATGATTTTGGTTTACAGGTAAGTTTTTTTTGCAAAAAAAGATGTTGAAAGATATACAAATATCAGCAACCTGATAGTGTTAATAATTATAAGGGTACATTTCAAATTGTAGTATGCTATCGTAAAATTTCATAGTTGCTTTATACATTCCTGTAAAACCTGGTTTTTTATAAAATCGTAGAGGCTGATTTGTTCAGAGGCAAACTTTTGAGAAAATATTCTAATTTTAAAAGCAGTATTTACCAGATATTCTAATGCTGCAGCTTAATTTTATAAATTTTATTTTCTTCTAATTAAAATCAACTTTTACAGAAAGTTATTAACTTATGTCATTTCATCTAAATAGCCTTTCTTTTATACTTTTAATGATAAACCAGATAGTGCCCAAAGCGGAATGCTCATCTGTTTTCTTTTACATTATTGATAGTTGGTAATCAAAACTCAACTCCTGTTGATTAATAGTAAAACCTAATGGATTTTAGGTGTATTTTTTATCGAGCTATTGTAGCTTTAACCGCTATCAATTTTTTTTCTACTATTCTTTAGGCTTATTTATGCGGTATAGATTAACTTCGAAATTTATAGCACAATTGGGTTTGCTTAAATACTTCATACCAGGTAAATTAAACATTGGTATGTAATATTTACAACCTGCATCTGCAACAAATAAGGTGCAGAATTGTAACTTAATTAAAATAATTTTACTGATGCAAGTAATAGCGGATTTACTGAAAAATATCTTACCCCCTGAAAAAATAAAAGCGGCGCTTATTGACAGGTATGCCTTTGCTCCGGACGCCAGTTTTTATTACCTGTTACCAGCGGCAGTGGTTCAGCCTTCTGAAATTGACGAAATAAAGTCACTGTTTAAATTTTCTCAGCAAAATGCTCTGCCAATGGTGTTTAGAACCGGTGGTACAAGCCTTTCCGGACAATCTATCACTGATGGAATATTGGTAGATGTAAGCCGCTACTGGCGTAAATGTACAATTGAAAAGGAGGGTAGTTTGGTAAGGGTGCAACCAGGTGTAATTGCAGCAAGCGTAAACCAACAGTTAAAAAAATACCATCGAAAAATTGGCCCCGATCCTGCCTCTATAAATGCAGCTATGATGGGGGGGATTATCTCTAATAACTCCAGCGGAATGTGCTGTGGTGTTCAACATAATAGTTACCACACACTGCGTTTTATCAAATTTATGCTGCCAGATGGTACAAGGTATAATACAGAAAACAAAGACGATTATCTGCGCTTTCAAAATGAATCGTCGTTGCTTTTCAATACTATAATTCAGTTAAAAAATAGCCTGCTTTCTAATGAAGTATTAGTAACTAAAATCCGGCAGAAATATAAACTGAAAAACACGGTTGGTTATGGCTTAAATGCTTTTGTAGATTTTGAACACCCGCTTGATATACTGGCACATTTATTAATTGGTGCAGAAGGTACGCTGGCTTTTATTGAAGAAATTGTAATGGAAACATTACCAGATGATGCATTTAAAATTACCGGTTTATTGTATTTTGATAATCCGGTATTGGCCTGTAATGCTATACCAGCCTTAAAAGCTACCGGTGCAGCTACGCTCGAGTTAATGGATAGGGCAGCCCTTCGCTCAATTGAAAACCAGACAGATGCCCCGGCTTTAATAAAAGATTTACCGCAGCAGGCAACGGCAATTTTGTGTGAGTACCATGCTGCCAATGCAGTGGAATTACTAACAAAATACGAGGCAGCACTTCCATTTATTGAACCGCTTACCTTATTGCATCCTGTACATTTTACTACAGATGCCCGGCAACAATATATCTATTGGAAATTGCGAAAAGGGATGTATCCTTCTGTAGCTGCGGCAAGAAAAAAAGGTACAACCGTATTGCTGGAAGATATCGCTTTTCCGGTAGAAAGATTAGGCGAAGGCGTATTGGATATTCAACGTTTAATGCAAGTACATGGCTATGAAAATAGCATCATTTTTGGGCATGCTAAAGAAGGCAATCTTCATTTTGTTATGTCGCAATCAATGAACGATAAAGCAGCAGTAAATGCATTTGATTTATTTGCAAAAGATTTGGCAACATTGGTAATAGATAAATACAATGGCTCTTTAAAAGGTGAACATGGCACCGGCCGGCAAATAGCCCCTTTTGTAAAAGATGAATGGGGTGCCGAAGCGTATGAGATAATGCTGGCATTAAAAAAAGCCGTTGATCCCCACAACCTGCTCAATCCCGGTGTAATATTAAACAGCGATAGCGCATGCCATATCAGCAATTTAAAAACCTTACCCATAATAGAGGAGGAGGTAGATAAATGTATAGAATGCGGGTATTGTGAAAACCGCTGCCCAAGCAAAGATTTTACTATTACACCACGCCAGCGTATTGTAGTAAGGCGTGCATTGCAAAGGCTTTCAGCCGATAATAATGAAGCCGATAAAAAAATTTTATTACAACAATACCAGTTTGCAGGGTTAGATACCTGTGCGGTAGATGGCCTCTGTGCAACCGACTGCCCGGTAAGTATTAATACAGGCGATCTGGTTAAAAGATTACGCAGAGAAAATCATTCTGACACTGCTAATGCAGTAGCACTTTCCGTTGCTAAAAATTTTAAAAAATTAGAGTGGACACTCAAATTTGCACTTAATAGCGGTAATGCTGTCAACAGTATTTTTGGTAAGCATACCATGCATAAAATGACTGTTGGTATCAAAAAAGTAATACCCGAATTTCCATTGTGGATGAAGCAGCTTACCGGCCCTGCACCGGTTGCAAAAACCGATATGAATGCAGCACCCGATATCATTTATTTCGTATCCTGCATTACAAGGGTAATGGGTGCAGATATAGACTCAAAAAAGTCGTTGACAGAGGTGGTTGTAGCGGTTTCAAAAAAAGCAGGTTTAACTGTGCAGGTACCAAAGGATATTATTGGTAATTGTTGTGGTCAGCCATATTCTTCCAAAGGATTTAGTGAAGCCTATAAGCATAATGCCAATGAGATTTTTACCAAGCTTTGGCATTGGAGTCAGCAGGGTAAAATTCCTGTGCTGATGGATATAACTTCCTGTACACAAAGCCTCCATACAGCAAGGCCATATTTATCCGATGAAAACAAAGAAAAATTTGATCAGATAAAAATATTGGACTCCATCGAATACATCGCTGATATGCTGCTACCTAAATTGAATATTAGTTTGCCAAAAAATAAAGTGGTTTTTCACCCTGTTTGTTCGGTGTTTAAAATGAACCTGTATAGTAAATTACAATTAATAGGAGAGGCCTGTGCTACCAATCTTCAACTCCCTGTAAATACAGGCTGCTGTGGTATGGCCGGCGATAGAGGCTTTTATTATCCAGGATTAATAAAAGCGGCCACTAATTATGAAGCAATGGAAGTAAATGAGCAGCAATACGATGGGTACTATTCATCTGCTAAAACCTGCGAAATGTCTTTAAGCGAAGCCACCGGAAAAAATTACCAATCTTTGTTTTATTTACTAGATGAAGTGGTTGAATAAATGGGTACAATTTAAAGAGATTTAATCAGTTATTCAATTGGTAATGATTATTTAAAGGGATTGAAAAGAGTGGCAGGTTTATAGATAGAAAGGGCTTGTAACTACATCGTATTACAATACGAAGAAGAAAAAAATTTGGGCACCCGGGCGGGCTATTCGTTTCAAGTCCGCCGGCGCACACAGCTACCCTGGCTTCGCTATTCAGCGTTTACATGCGCCGTTACGGGCTTTTCACTTCTATCCCTGGTGCAGCTAACACAAGCAGTTTTAGTAAATTCAAACATATCTTTTTTACCTGGTTAAAAGGAAAAGTAAAAGGAAAAATAAAAGTAAAAGTAGAAGTAAAATGAAAAGTTATCAAAGTCAATAAAAATATCGCTCAAAGCCCACAGCTCAAAGCTCAAAGTTCACAGCTCACAGCTCGAAGCTCATAGCCCACAGCTCAAAGCCCACAGCTCACAGCTCGAAACTCACAGCTCGAAACTCACAGCTCAAAGCCCAGAGCTCACAGCTCGAAACTCACAGCTCGAAACTCACAGCTCAAAGCCCATAGCTCAAAGCCCATAGCTCAAAGCTCGAAGCTCACAGCTCAAAGCCAACAGCTCACAGCTCGAAGCTCACGGCTCACAGCTCGAAGCCCACAGCTCACTGCTCGTAGCTCGTAGCTCAAAGCCCACAGCTCGAAGCTCGCAGCTCACAGCCCGCAGCTCGAAGCTCACAGCTCGCAGCTCACAGCCCACAGCTCGAAGCTCACAGCTCACAGCTCACAGCTCACAGCTCACAGCTCACAGCTCACAGCTCACAGCTCACAGCTCGCAGCTCACAGCTCACAGCTCGCAGCTCACAGCTCACAGCTCGCAGCTCACAGCTCGAAACTAACCGCTTAAAAAAGCATTTATGAACAACAATGAATTTATTAGTACAATTTACAAACAACATCAAAAGTGTACTACAGTTTTTCCAGATAAGGAATTGGCAGAAGAGTTTATTGATGGCTTTTTTGCATTTTTATTTATTCCTCAGCGGCAAAAAAAGTTGTCAGAATTTGAATTATCTAAAGAATTAGAGTCTTATAAAAGTCATTTATCTACTCTTATTTATGATGTATTGGCTGATGGTAATAAAACACAGCAAATTGCTAATGAGTTTTTTGAGGAAGTTCCTGATATATACATTGCTTTGTTACAAGATGCAGAGGCTATTTTGGAGTTTGATCCTGCGGCTGTATCAATTGAAGAAGTATTGGTTGCCTACCCGGGCTTTTATGCAACAGCAGTTTATCGTATATCAAACTATTTGTGGGCCAAAGGTGTTAAAATACTGCCAAGAGTTTTTGCTGAATATGCACACAGCAAAACTGGTATAGATATACATCCTGGAGCAACCATCGGCAAATCATTCTTTATTGATCATGGTACCGGTATTGTGATTGGTGAAACCACCGTAATAGGAAATAATGTAAAAATTTATCAAGGTGTTACTCTTGGTGCTTTGAGCGTGAATAAAGGAGCAGCACAATCTAAGCGGCACCCAACAATAGAAGATGACGTGGTAATTTATTCTGGTGCTACAATTTTAGGTGGCGATACTGTAATTGGCTCACACAGTGTAATTGGTGGCAATGTATGGTTAACCAACAGCGTTTTGCCAGAATCAATAGTTTACCATAAAAGTGAAATAAGTATCAGGGATAAAAACCCGTTACCGGATGTGCTAAATTTTGTGATTTAACAAACGCAGTCTAACCTTCTTACGGAAGAGAGCAAACCCTAATTGAATTGTCAATTTCACAGTAGGATTTAAAATTTTGAAAAAGTTTAAGAGAAATAATAATAACCAACATAAATAAAATACATCGCATGAAAGCAAATAGCATTTTAGAAACTATCGGAAATACTCCGCATGTAAAGATTAATAAACTGTTTGGAAACAATCATGAGGTATGGATGAAATTAGAGAAAACCAATCCTGGTTCAAGCATAAAAGATCGTATTGCACTGGCTATGATTGAAGATGCAGAGCAAAAAGGATTGCTGAATAAAGACAGTATTATTATAGAACCAACATCTGGTAATACAGGTGTAGGATTGGCATTGGTTGCTGCTGTAAAAGGATATAAAATTATTCTGGTTATGCCGGAAAGTATGAGTATAGAACGCAGAAGATTAATGTCTATTTATGGGGCTGAGTTTGTATTAACGCCAAGAGAAAAAGGTATGAAAGGGGCTATTGAAAAAGCAACAGAATTAACTTCAGCTACACCCAATGCATGGATGCCGCAGCAATTCGATAACCCCGCTAACTCGGCAATACATCGTACAGCAACAGCCCTTGAAATTTTAAACGATTTTCCTGATGGGTTAGATTATTATATTACAGGAGTAGGCACAGGTGGGCATATTACAGGCGTTGCAGAAATTTTAAAGCAACATTTTCCTGCCTTAAAAGTATTTGCGGTAGAGCCTGAACTTTCACCTGTTTTAAGTGGCGGTGCTCCGGGTCCACATCCATTACAAGGTATTGGAGCTGGATTTGCTCCATCAATTTTAAACAAAGAAATACTGGACGGTGTTATACAGGTAAGTAAAGAAGAGGCCTTTTCTTTTACACAAAGACTTGCCAGAGAAGAAGGTATTTTGGCAGGTATTTCAACTGGTGCATCATTGGCAGCAGTTGCCAAAAAGCTGGCAGAAATTCCGGCAGGTGCTAAAGTACTTACATTCAACTATGATACAGGCGAAAGATATTTATCTGTTGATGGTTTGTTTGCTTAAAAGTAATGTTAAAACAACGGGAAACGTATGAACATTGAACAGCAAAAAAAAGGTAAAGTAATATTGGCTGCTGCCGGCTGTGGAGATCCTGAGTTAATTACTGTAAAAGCAGCTCGTTTTTTACAGCAGGCAGATATTGTGTTAACCGACCGTTTGGTGAGCGAAGATATATTGGAGCGCTATGTTTCACCTTTGGCAGAAATAATTTTTGTTGGTAAGCAAAATAATAATGTAGCTTCTTTTGCTCAGCCCACTATTAATCAATTATTGGTAAAATATGCACTACAGGGAAAATTGGTTGTACGATTAAAAGGAGGGGATGTAGCTTTTTTTTCCAATATACTTGATGAGTTGGAAGCAGTTGTTGCAAACGAAATTGACTTTGAAATAATACCTGGTATTACTGCTGCTTCTGGTGCATCCGCTTATGCAGGTATTCCGCTTACAGCACGTGGTTACGCTACTGCAGTAAGAATGCTGACGTACTATAAGGAAACCAGTTTTTCTGACAGTCAATGGGCAGCATTAGCAGCTACAGATGATACCCTGGTATTTTATATGAGTAGTGAAAATATAGAGGTAATTGTAGAAAATTTAGTAAAAAATAATATCAATCGCAATAAGCTTTTGGCCGTTGTACAGCAGGCTACCACTGTGTTTCAGCAGGTTACAATAACTGATCTTTATCAATTTGATCAAACAATAAAAGGCAAGCCACTAGCTTCGCCTACTTTGTTAATTATTGGAAAAGTAGTGGCATTGCATAATAAGTTTAATTGGAATAAAAATTCTACTTATGCAACAGATTATTTTAAAACTTTACTATAGAATAAAAAATAAAACATAGAACAATGTTGGGTGATACTAAATTAAAATTATTGCAAGATCTTATCAAGGGCGCTACAAGCGAAGAGTTGATATGGATGAATGGCTATTTAAATGGAGTTGTACAAACTTTAACCTTACAAGCTGTGGTTGTTGCTGATACTATTGCAGTAAATAAAATTACCATTGTGTATGGTACTGAAACCGGTAATTCAAAAAAACTGGCTACAGATTTTGCTGCAAAAGCAAAACAAAAAAGCATACATGCCAAAGTGATTGGGATGGATCAATACCGGTTAACTGATTTGCCCAAAGAAGAGTATTTATTAGCAGTTATCAGCACACATGGTGAGGGAGAACCGCCAATAGCTGCCAAAAAATTCTACGATCATATACACAACAATGGGTTTAAACTAAATAATTTAAAGTACAGTGTGCTGGCATTAGGTGATACTTCTTATCCCTTGTATTGCAAAACCGGTGAGGATGTAGATGAGCAATTGAATAAGCTGGGAGGCAGCCGTATAGCGCCTTTGCAAAAATGTGATGTTGAATATGAAGATGACGCAAATGGTTGGTTTAATACAATATTAAAAAATTTAGTTGCTCCTGCTGTAGAAACTGTAGTAGCAGCTCCCGTTATAGTTGCACCAATTAAAAAAGTTGGCAAGCAAATTCATACCGGAACGGTACTAACCCATATAAATTTAAATGATCGTGGATCTAATAAAGAAACCTATCATATTGAAATTGCTGTTGAAGGAGTAGAGTACCTGTGTGGTGACTCTGTTGGTATTGTACCCGAAAATCCAACTTCAACCGTTGAAGCGATTATTGCGGTTACTGGCGTAAATGGTGAATCTAAACTCAGTTTTAAAAATGAGCAATACAGCATGTTTGATTTGCTCAAGTATAAGATAAATATTATTCATCTTACAGAAAGATTGGTAAAGCAATATGCTGAAATAGTTGCACAGGATATACCTGCTGGCAGGATGAATTTACTGGATCTTTTAAAAATATATCCTGTAAAAGATGCCGGTCAATTGGAATTGGTGCTAAGTAAAATGAACGCTATTTCTCCCAGGCTATACACCATTGCCTCTTCCCCAAGTGCTCATGCAGGTGAAGTACATATATTGGCAGTAAAAGACAGGTATATGATAAATGAAGAGACAAGCTTTGGTCTTTGTTCGGATTTTTTAAGTACCCTTACTGTAAATAGCAACCAACAATTTTTTATTCAGCCCAACAAGAGATTCAGGTTGCCGGCAGAAGATAAAGATATTATTATGGTTGGGCCAGGTACCGGCATTGCTGCATTTAGATCTTTTTTAGCAGAGCGGGACGTTACCGGAGCTAGTGGAAAAAACTGGCTTTTTTTTGGTGAACAAAAGTTTACAACAGATTTTTTATACCAGACAGAAATACAAAACTGGTATGAAACGGGTGTATTAACTAAAGCAAATTTTGCATTTTCAAGAGATCAGGAAGATAAAATTTATGTGCAACATAAAATGCTGGAAAATGCAACTGAAATCTATAATTGGCTGGAGGCAGGTGCTTACTTTTTTGTATGTGGAAACAAAGATCCCATGAGCCATGATGTTGAAAAAGCATTGCTAACCATCATTGAACAACAAGGAAATAAAACTGTTGAAGAAGCAAAAAAATACCTGAAACAGTTGGAGGAAACCGGTAGGTTTGAGGAAGATGTTTACTAGAATCAAGTATTCTTTTTTTCAAATAGTGAATTAAGCAGCATAAAGATATAAAGCATAAGCCCCCCGGCTGAATGCCGTTCGGACGGGAGTGCGATGCCAATGAAGATAATAAACGAACTGATGTTCGGTTAAAAAAAATAAAATCCCTTTGGGTAATAAAATTATGTTAGAGCAAAAGAAATTATCAGCAATAGAAAAAATAAAAACTGCCAGTGATGGATTAAGAGGTAGTATCAATGAAAGTTTGCAGGATGAAATTACCGGTGCCATCAGGGAAGATGATAAAGCTGTTATCAAATTTCATGGAATGTACGAGCAGGATGACCGTGACAGACGTGAGGAAAGGGCAGAAAAAAAACTGGATAGACTATATACTTTTATGATTCGTTTGCGACTACCCGGTGGATTTATCACCCCCGAAAAATGGATTGCTGCTCATCATATTGCAGGCGAAAATTCAACAGGAGTCATCAAGATTACTACCCGCCAAACCATTCAATTACATGGGTTGCTAAAATCTCGTATACGCCCTACTATACAAGCTTTTAGCGAAGCTCACTTAGATTCAATTGCTACCTGTGGCGATATCAATCGTAATATAACTTGTGCATCTCATCCTAAACAATCTGCATTACATAATAAGGTATTTGCTTATGCAGATAAAATAAGCGACCTGCTGTTGCCTAAAACAAAAGCTTACTATGAAATATGGCTGGAGGATGAAAAAATTGCTGATAAAAAGGAAGAAGAAGATCCATTATACCAGGATCGCTATTTGCCAAGAAAATTTAAAATTGGTATAGCTATTCCGCCCAATAATGATGCAGATGTATTAACCAATGACCTTGCATTAATTGCTATTATTGAAGATGGAAAACTAGAGGGATTTAACATTGCTGTTGGTGGCGGAATGTCAACCACACATGGTAATGCTGCTACTTATGCAAGGCTTGCAACAGTAATTGGTTTTGTAGCTACAGAAGAAAAAATATTGAAAACAGTATATGAAGTGTTAACGGTGCAAAGAGATTTTGGTAACCGTGGCGACCGCAAACTTGCCCGGCTAAAATATACCGTTGACACTATGGGGGTAGATAATTTTAAAGCTGAGTTGGAAACTAGAATTGGCTTTAATTTAGAGCCGGCAAAGCCTTTTGTATTTAACAGCAGAAATGATGAATATGGTTGGCAGCAAGGCCAAAACAAACTTTGGTATTATACGCTATTTGTAGAAAATGGCAGGGTGCTCGATGAGGAAAAATTGGCTATGAAAACAGCCTTACTGGAAGTAGCTAAACTGGGTAAAAATAATTTTCTTTTTACAGCTAATCAAAACATGATAATAAGCGATGTTACTGAAAATGACAAAGCTGCTGTTCATGCAGTACTGAAAAATTTCGGAATTATTGATCATACGGAAGCCGCATCACATATACGGCGCAATGCGATGGCCTGTGTGGCATTACCTACCTGTCCGCTTGCACTGGCAGAGGCACAGCGTTACATGCCCAAACTGATAGATAAAATTGAGCCGTTGCTGAATAAGCATCAACTTGGTGATGAAGATATTGTTATAAGAATGACGGGTTGCCCTAATGGATGTGCAAGACCATCGGCTGCAGAAATAGCTTTTATAGGTACAGCAGCAGGTCAGTATAACCTTCATATTGGTGGCGATAACCAGGGACAGCGCCTGAATAAAATTTATAAAGAATCATTGGATGAAACAGCTATTTTAAATGAATTGGATTTGCTATTTGCTTCTTTTAAAAATGAAAGAAATAAGGGAGAAAAAATTGGAGATTTTGTTATGCGGAAAGAATTGGTGTAATGGCTCTTGATAAAATAATATAATGTTTGACTACAACACTATACTACAACAAAAAATAGCTACTTTAAAATTAAGCGGCCAATACCGTTATTTTTTAGATGTAAATAAAAGTGCACAGCATTTTCCCCGGTTTTATTTTGAGAATGAAATAGGCGAAAAAAAGATGGCTGTAAACTGGTGCAGCAATGATTATATGTGCATGAGTGTGCATGAAGAGGTGATTGGAAAGCTTAGCTATGTTGCACATCGCAGCGGTAGCGGCAGCGGCGGTACCAGAAATATTTCCGGTACTACCAATTACCATCGGGAGCTGGAATATACATTGGCAAAGCTCCATCAAAAAGAAGCTGCTTTGTTGTTTAATGGCGCATATCTTGCCAACTTAACTACCCTTGGAACGCTAGGTAAAATTTTCTCAGAATTAGTAATTATTTCAGACGAAGAAAATCATGCATCAATTATTGAAGGGATAAAGGCGAGCGGTTGCACAAAACATATTTTCCGCCATAATGATACGCTTCACCTGGAAGAGATTTTGAAATCGCTGCCAACTAGTCAACCTAAGCTTATTGTTTTTGAATCGATCTATTCTATTTCCGGATCTATAGCTCCAATTGAAGAGATTATTTTAATTGCAAAAAAATACAATTGTCTTACGTATATTGACGAAGTACATTCAGTTGGTTTGTATGGTAATGACGGAGCTGGTATCTGTGCTCAACTAAATGTGCAAAATGGAGTAGATATTGTAAACGGCACACTAGCAAAGGGTTTTGGAGTAGTGGGTGGATATATTAGCGCAAATAAAAACATGGTTGATGCTATTAGAAGTTTGGGTGCAGGTTTTATTTTTACAACATCTTTACCTCCTGCAATTTGTGCTGCCGCTACCAAAAGTATTCAGTTGTTGGCAGACAATCAATACAGGGAAGCATTTCATAAAAATGTAGAATTATTAAGAAAAAAGCTTGATGAATTTGGGGTGCAGTATAGTCCCAATCCATCACATATTACCCCAATACATATTGGAAATGCTATAGCTTGTAAAAAAATAGCCGACCAACTTTTATTACAATATGGTTTGTATTTGCAGCCAGTTAATTATCCTACAGTAAAAGTAGGGTATGAATGTTTACGGATAACTGTTACCTCAAAACATACAGCTGTTGATATGGAATATCTGGCAAAGTGTTTAGGGGTTGTTTTGGCTAAAAATAATATTTTAAAGGATACTGTAAAATCGGTTTTGCAGCAATCATTAACTAGTTGATTATTTAAATTATCATTTACAATTGAATTTAACAGAACAAAATAACCATCATACTACTGCTGTAATTACAAGCAGTAACAAACAATCGTTTTCGGTTGTATGCCGCGGCTCATGGCTTTCATTGGCACAGGCTTCAATTTTTAAACAAAAGGTTGCAGAAAAATTCCCCACTATAACTATCAATGTAATTATCAAAGAAACTGCTGGCGATAAAAATCTTTCAACACCATTGTATTTGGTTGAGGGAAAAGATTTTTTTACCCGGGAAATACAGGATTTTCTGCAAACAGGGCAAGCTGATTTTGCGGTTCATTCAATGAAAGATGTGAGTGGCGAAGAATTTTTTAAACAGAATCATTATGCAGTTATTGATAGAAATGATTTGAGAGATGTAGCTATTTTCAATAGTAATATTCTTGAGAAATTAAGAGGTGGTGAAAAGATAATTATTGGAACATCTTCGCCACGCCGCTCTAATATGGCAACTGCTTTTTTGCAAAATGCGTTACCACAGTTGGGAGGTGTTGCCCCAGTAGTTGAGGCTATTCCAATTCGTGGTAATGTGGATGCCCGTTTACAAAAATTAACCTTGGCCAGTCAATATGACGGGATTATTCTTGCAGCGGCTGGCCTTAATCGTTTATTGCAATTTGAGCCTGCAAGCGCAACAATTAAACAGTTATTGTCTGAAAAAAAAATAATGGTGCTTCCATTATTTGAATGTCCGCCGGCTGCCGGACAAGGTGCAATTGTAGCAGAAACGGTTGGTAGTAATTTAGCAGCTATTGAAATATTGGAAGCAATCAAAGATGAAGCGTTTCACAGTGCCATTCAGCAGGAAAGAAAGTGTGCCTCCCAATACGGTTATGGTTGTTCGCAGCAATTTGGTGCTTTTCACATTAACACTCCTTCCATTTCATTTACCTATGCTTCAGGGAAAGATATAGCAAAGAAAAGCTTTACCATTTGGGATTTTGAAGCACAAAAAGAAAAGATGGAGGGTGAACTATTTTCTTCAACAGACTATATGAAAGATTTTTTTTCGTATCAATTTTTACAAGATTCTAAGCTCAATACTAGTCCTAAAGCTGTGTTTGTTTCTTCACATAAAGCTATCCATTCACTGGATTTGATACATGAAGTTTCAGCAAAACGTGTATGGGCAGCAGGAACAAGAACATGGCTGGAGTTGGCGAAGCAGGGAATTTGGGTAGAAGGCAGTTCAGATGGATTAGGTTTGCATTTTGCTGAACAGGCTATGCAACAGCCTCTTATAAACTTACATCCACACGATATTCAAATTGTAACCAATACGGCGAGTGCAAATAATTGGCAGGCAATAGGCTATAATGCAGTAGGAACTTATACACTAATACCCGCCATCAACAATGCTTTAAAAAGTAAAATAGCCGCCGCTGATTTTATTTTTTGGACTAGTTTTCAACAATATCAACTTTGTAAAACAATTTTAAAGTCAACAGTAAAGCATAGTTGCCTGCCAGGTAAAACAGTAAATCTGCTTCAACAAGAAGGTATTACACCGGTTATTTTTCCGGGTATAAAAGCATTTAATGAATGGAGAAAAATAAATATTATAACAACCGTAGAAGGGTAAGAGCAAATGAGCATATTCGGGAATTAGTTGCAACAGTAAAACTAAATTACCGGGAGTTTATTCAACCCTTGTTTGTAGATGAAAGTATCTCTATTCAAACACCTATTGCCTCTTTAAATGAAATTAATTCCGATACCATTGAATCTGTTTTAACACAAATCGAAAAAGATCTGCAAGCTGGTATTAGCAAGTTTTTATTATTTCCTGTTCCATTGAATAAAGCCGTTAATAACTTTGATTACCGTTTTATGCTGCAAACTTTGAAAGCAATACGAAATAGATTTGCTGGTAAAGTTTGGATAGCTGCAGATGTTTGTTTGTGTGCATATACCACCCATGGACATTGTGGTATTTTAAATGAGGAAGGTAATAAAATTCTTAACGATGAATCAGTAAAAGTACTGGCAGATTATGCGTTACAACTAGCTAAAGCTGGTGCAGATTGTATAGCACCAAGCGATATGATGGATGGCCGTATAGCAGCAATTAGAATATCTCTTGATAGTAATGGTTTTGATGAGGTGAGCATTATGAGCTATTCAGCTAAATTTAGTTCTCAATTTTATGGCCCATTTAGAGATGCTTGTAAATCCACGCCTGGCAATGGTTGTAACGTCAGCGATCGAAAATCTTACCAGATATCTTCATTCAATGGAAATGATGCTTTGCTTTCAACAATAAGAGATATTGATGAAGGTGCAGATATTGTAATGGTGAAACCAGCACTTCCCTATCTTGATGTTATTAAAGAGTTACATCAAATAACTAAGGTTCCACTTGCAGCCTATCACGTAAGTGGCGAATACCAAGGTATAGAATTATTGGCTATCAACGATTTAATTGATCGGGGTAAAGCTCATATAGAAGTTTGGACTGCTTTAAAAAGGGGCGGGGCTTCTATCATTATTTCTTACGCAGCAAGACATGCAAAAAAATGGATAGAAACTATTCACTATTAAATATTTTAAAGATTATTAAAAAAATATTTCAGTTTAAAATCAATTAGTCTACTTAATTGGTAGGAAATGTTTATTTTCGTTTTAAACTCAAAAGGCTGAGTAGCCTTCTTTAATAATTATGTCAGCATCAATTAATACTATTTCTGCTAATAATTTGCCTGCATTGGAAAAAGAGGGCAACCAACTATTTCCCATTTTTTTAAAATTGACGCAGCTTCAATTGCTAATTGTTGGTGGTGGATATGTAGGTATGGAAAAGCTGAGTGCCATCCTGCAAAATTCTCCAGAAGCTAATGTTAAGCTCGTTGCAACAACTATTAGTGAAGAGATAAAATTGTTGGTAACCAATTTCCCTAAAGTAGTTTTAATTGAACGGCCTTACCATGTTGATGATATAAATGATGTTGATATTGTTATTGCTGCGGTTAATGATAGGGCTATCAGTGAACGGGTAGTAATAGATTCAAAACTAAAAGGCAAACTGGTTAATGCTGCTGATAAGCCCGATTTGTGTGATTTTTACTTATCATCCGTTGTGCAAAAGGGTAATTTGAAAATAGCCATTTCTACCAATGGGAAATCGCCTACGATAGCAAAAAGAATAAAAGAGTTTTTAAATGAAACCTTGCCTGAAGAGCTTAATGATTTATTGGAAAATATGCAAAACATCCGGAATAAAATTAGTGGAGATTTTACTGAAAAAGTGAAGCAATTAAATGAGATTACTAAAAAACTAACAGAGGAATAATCATTATGCACACCTCAACCCCTGAACAAATAATAGAACAAATTACCCATTCGCATGAAGTTGTTTTAACTGATAAAGAGCTGTCTTCTTCCAGACGCAAGGTTATTAATAAATACATGATAGCAGTTGCTATAGTATTTTTGGCAGTATTATTTACCTACTTTTTTTTAACTGCCGATCAATTAACTAACTTGCAATTAGCTATAAACAAAGACAATCATTTATTTTACTGGATGTTGCTGGTAGGTTTTATTGCAGAAGTTGTTGCAGGTTCTATGGGCATGGGATATGGGGTAATATGTACTACTGTTTTATTGGTTTTAAATGTTCCTCCACCTATAATAAGTGCAAGCATTCATTCTGCTGAATCATTTACAAGTGCAGCCGGTACCATCAGTCATTGGCAGTTAGGCAATATTAATAAAAAACTGGTAAAGGCATTGGCAATACCGGCAATTATTGGAGCTATTACAGGGGCATTATTATTAACATACGTTGGCGAGCACTACGCAAAAGCAACCAAACCCTTTATCGCCGTTTATACCATGTATTTAGGTATAAGAATATTACAAAATGCATTTAAAAAAAGGGATAGAAAGGGTAAGGAAAAAACAACAAAAATAACAGCACTAGGTTTTATAGGAGGTTTTATCGATTCATTTGGCGGTGGAGGCTGGGGACCATTGGTAACCGGTACTTTTATTAAAAACGGTCATACTCCCCGGTATGTAATCGGAAGCTCAACATTTGCAAAATGTTTACTAACTGTTGCCAGTGCAATTACTTTTATTTTTACAATCGGTATTCAACACTGGAATATTGTAGCAGGGCTTTTAATTGGTGGCATTGTTACCGCACCATTTTCTGCCATGCTTACAGCCAAATTACCAACCAGGAAAATGTTTATTGCAGTAGGAATTGTTGTTATTTTTTGTAGTATGATCACTATCTACAGAGCAATATTTTTGTAACAGACATTAGTATATTTATTTAAAATTATTGCGTTGCACTCTAGTCCGAACGTTATTCAGCCTAGCGGTCTTGTACAATTTTTTTTGCTCTATTATTAATATTTGTACTGCAACGGTAGGATTTTTTTATCATCTAATAAGTTATAAATTTTATGTTGCAACATGGAACAAAACCAGTTTATTCCTTTTCAGCATTATCAAGATGTTTTTTAAAATTAGGTAGTAATGGCTTTGGTGGCCCTGTATCATTAATGGGTTATAGGCACAAAAATCTTGTTGAAGAAAATCAGTAGATTTCTGAAGAAGAATATAAGCAAGGGCTAAAAGAAAATTATTTTGTATTGGTTATGTTTCATTTTTTCTTTTATCAGTTTTATATGTATTTAAAGTGTTTTTAATTTACTTTTAAAATAAAAATATTATACCGTATATATTTTCGTAATAGTCCAATTATATTGTTCCTCCTGGCTACTGATATAGCTGCATTGTACCGATTTTTTGGATGATGTACTTTATGAAATTGGTATTCCACTTAATCGTTAATCTTTCATGCTGCTTAAATTGTTTTGTGTTTTATCGTTTCTTTTAATTGATTTTGGTACTTCTGCACAACACAAAGTAACAAATGCCAATATGCTTTGGACAAATTATAATAATTACATCCAACTTAATGAAAAAAATATTGTTTTAAATGATATTCAAATAAGAGGAAGAGATTGGACAAATAAATGGTCGGTAATTGCGGTAAGAACTGGTTTATCTCACAAAATAAATTCAAAATTTACAGTTGCAGGCGGCTTGGCATGGTTTGGATCTTTTAGATATTTAAATGAAAATAGGTTGTTGTTAAATGAATGGAGGGCCTGGCAAGATATTACGTTATTGCAAAAGCAGAAAAGTATTTTATTTACCCATCGTTTGCGCTTAGAGGAAAGATTTCTTCAGGCTGTAAAAAATGGTTTTAAAACAACTGATTATACGCTAAGGTTAAGGTTACGGTATCGATTAGAAATGGGTTTCCCTATTTATAAAAAGGTGCTAACTGGCGGTATTGGAAACGAAGTGATGGGTAACATAAATCATATAAATGACAATTTGTTTTTTGATCAAAACAGAACTTTTTTGTTG
>JBBQTZ010000050.1:0-22798 GCA_038234405.1 Chitinophagales bacterium | reverse complement strand
AAATTGAAGAGATGTGTGTTTGCCTTTATGCAAAATGTCCTTTAATTGATCCCGTTCATCCTTTGTTAGTGTGACCTTATATCTTATCATCTTTTTTTGGGAACAAAGATACAATATTAACAGACATAATATACTTGACATTACACTAGGTCAAATGAAAAGATGCTTTAGTAATGTCGGATTAAATTTTAAACCTGCTCATTAAAAATAATATGGCTTCTCATCAAAAAACAGTAATAATTATAATGCTTGCAGTAAATACCCTATTTGCAACAGCAGCCACTATTACGCCCAATAAAAAATTGAAAAAACCTACAAGTTCTGCCGCAGAATATCAGCGAAAAACAATTGGCTACCACAATGGATGCATTTTGCAATGCATTAAAGGTATCCTGTGAATTTTGCCATTCGGCACCCAAAAATTTATTTACCATTGCACCTGTACATAATGAGCTTGATTTTGCGTTGGATAACTATATGAAAGAAAATGCCCGTAAAATGATGCTGATGACAATGGACATAAACAAAAAAATATTTTGATTTAGATAGTACAGGCAAGCCTGAAAATCAATATTTGATAAGCTCCAATACCTGCCACCGGGGCAATCCTTTTCCGGCTAATGAGTAATAATATGATGGTTAACCCATGTTTACTAAACTACCGGTTATTCGTGTAAAAAAATTATGCTTCAATGAAGGTGATTTTTTACAAAGGAATAGTATAGTCAGGTAATCCATTAACTTAATCAAACTTTGTTTTGTCCATTTGATTCCATTGTTCTTTAGTAATTGCGTAAACATAATCCGTTTTGGGTTCTTCGCCATAATAAGCCGTTTCTGCTTCGCCAATTTTAATAGCCCCAAATCTTTCAATTGAAATTTGCGACCGCTTATTTATCGCACCAACGTAAAAGGTAACTGTATCTACAAACTGAAATATATGAGTAAGCAGTAAATTTTTTAGTGCGTAATTAAAGCCCTTACCCCAACATTGCCGGCTGAAAAAAGTATACCCTATAGATACTGTATTGGTAGCCGCATCGTAATCGCTGTAACGGGAACTACCAATTATTTCATTTGTTTGAGCATCGGTTACTAAAAATGCCCCACCCGATTCTATTGCGCCTTTAAAATAGTTTTCAAATGCCGGCCGTTGGTAGCGGTTTTTGTTGGGATGTTGCTGCCAAATTAACGGATCGCTTGCTACAGCATACAAACCTTCAAAATTGGATGGATGCAGCGGCAGGGCTTTTATAATTGTATTTTGGAGTATTGGCTGAAAATTAATGTGGTGGTTCTTCAAAAAAAATAAATTTAGTTTGTGGGTGTAAAGCTACTAAACTGACAACAACATTCCGATGGATTTACAAGTACAGCTTTAATTAGCAGCTTACTAATAGTACTGCACAATATTAGCAAACTGTCATGCCCCCATTGTTTGGTTGTTTTAACCAGGCAATAAACCGTTAACCAAAAATTAGGTGTACAAAGCTGCATACTGTTTTTGCTGCTCAATGAAAGCACCGGGAAATCAGCATCTGCAACCGTATAGTAGCATCTAACCCGGAAACAGGTAAAATAAAACCTACTGCCGCTCAAAAAGCAGTACATAAACTTACAAAGAATAGGAAAAGCATTAGTTTGAAAAAAGTTACAGCCAACAGCCCAAAAATGACATAAAAAAACCGGGAGTTTTTAAAGCCCGGTGTTGGTTATTTTTAAAAAGATAATATTAGTTGTTGAGCATTAGCGGCATTACCAGCATCAGCAATTGCTCGTTTTCATCTTCTTCGGTTGGCTTGATAATACCTGCCTTGGTGGAAGTGCTTAGCTCCATAAAAATCTCCGGCGTTTCGGCGGCGTTTAGCATTTCAATAAGAAACTTGGCATTAAAGGCAATCTGCATATCTTCTCCATCAAACTGGCAATTCATTCTTTCGTTTCCTTCAAAACTAAAGTCAACGTCTTGTGCTGCCAACTGCAATTCGCTACCGGTAATGCTAAGAGCAACCTGGTTGGTACTCTTGTTACTAAATACACTTACCCGGCGCAGGGCATTTTGAAAATCGCTTTTGTTTACTGTTAATTTAAACGGATTATCTACCGGAATTACCACTTTATAATCTGGAAAACGGGCATCTATCAGTCGGCAAACCAACTCGGTACCGCCATGTTTTACAAAAAGATGGTTGCTGTTGTAAGAAATGGTTAGTTCATCATTATTATCTGGTAAGGCACTTTTAAGCAGGTTCAATGGCTTTTTTGGCACAATAAAAGTATCAATTTTAGGACAGCTTACATCTGATCGTTTATATTTTACCAGGCGGTGTGCATCTGTTGCAACAACGGTAAGGCCATTTGTATCAAGTTCAAAAAATACACCTGTCATAGCCGGACGAAGATCATCACTACTTACAGCAAACAGGCTTTTGTTGATGGCTTTAACCAATGCGGTGGATTTCATGGTAAAAGAGTTGGAATTGTCTGCCACAGGTTCTTTAGGGAAGTTATCCGGGTTTTCGCCCATCACTTTATACTTACCATTATCGCTTGTAAGCTCTATGGCAAAGTTTTTATCAATATTAAAAGTAAGCGGCTGGTCTGCCAGATTCTTTAAAGAATCTATCAGTATTTTTGCCGGAATACACACTTTTCCACTGTCTTTTGCCTCAATATCAAGGTGCACTTTCATCACTGTTTCCAGATCGGTGGCAACTACTGTGAGTTTGTTTTTATCAATTTCAAATAGAAAATCTTCCAAAATAGGCAATACTGTATTGGCATTGATAACGCCATTTATTTGCTGGAGTTGCTTAAGCAAAGCCGCAGACGACACGATAAACTTCATAAAATAATTTTATTATAACTTCAAAGATAAAAGATTGCATTTAATTGAGTAAAGATAAAAACGCAATTGGCTGTACTTGTGCATAAGTACAGTTTTTTACTGAAACTATTTCAATATTTTTAACTGTTCTATCCGCTCATTGGGCAGCAATAAATGTGTAAGTAACCCGGTTGGGATGGCTCCCTCTATGTTAACGATAGAGTCGTCAATAAACAAGGTTTCGCTTGCAATGATACCTGCATCCTGCAACACATAATTATACGTAGCTAAATATGGCTTGCGTTGGTTAATTTTGTGTGAATAATAGCTCTTCACAAAATAATCATCAAAGTTTTGAAGACCAATTTCCCGGGTAAATGACAGATGAAATGCGTGATGATGAATGGCATTGGTGTTACTGAGCAGGTATATATTGTACCTGTTTTTTAATGCTGCTAAAAACTGCAGGCTTTGCGGCCTAAAATCGAGCAGGATAGCATTCCATGCATTTTCCATTTGCTGTGTGGTAGTGCCCGGCTGGCAATGGTTTTGCATGGCTATGTAAAAGTCTTCGTTGGAAATATTGCCTGTTTCCAGCAATTCAAACAACTCGTTGGCGCCCGCCTGCGAATAAAAACTGTCGAAATCACCTGCACCCAATGCTTTAAACGCATCGGCGGTTTTGTGATAATCTATATTGAGCAATACGCCCCCCAAATCGAAAATAAGATTTTTTATACCTTCCATTGATTGTTTTTAAGTGGATAAAAATAGGCATTTAGCGGCTAAACTTTTTATTAGACTGTATTTCATTCTATAACTTAATTGGCGGCTAATGGGCTGTTTTTTTTTAGGTTGATAAAAGCTTTATAATCTGGCATTTTCAGATAAAAAATAGTAGCACTTTTAAATGCCGGATAGCTAAGTATTGTAAGATTATTTATACGTACTTTTTGGTCTTTCCGGTGTGAGTGAAAGAAACCTGTCCGCCCAAGCTGAGTAAAACTAACCTTCTAAATATAAAATAATCATTTACACATAGTTACAGTAATTATCCTGCCCGATAAAAAGTGAGATTGAAAAACAAAATGTTGAAACAAGGCTTCCGGCTGCCTGCATTTTGACAATTCATATTGTACGTTCGTCCACAGTTAGTGTATATGCACTAAAATATTGTGGGGTATTACTTAAGCGAAAGCAAATTAATTCCGCTAACCGAAGGGGGGATTTTAGCGAACCATATTTGGCATATTTACCTCTAAAGAATGTTGCTTTGCCTTTAATTTTCTCTATTGCTAGTTTATCTATATCGTCCATAAAGTTATAAATAAGCGGTTGTATAATTTACGTCATTTAACTTTTTGGCTCGCATACTTTACCTATCAGCACATCGCAGCAATCGTTAAGATTTTTCTTTGCTATTGCGTCTGGCATTTGTACGTTTTAATTATTTACATATTCATTTACATATTCATTTACATATTCATTTACAGGTTCATTTACAGGTTCGTTATCTATTCATTTATCTATTCTTCTTCACTTTAGGTACTCATTTACAGGTTCATTTAAATGCTCATACTCACGTCCATACTCACTTTCATACTCATTTACAGGTTCGTTATCTATTCATCTTCAATTTACAGGTTCATTTACGGGTCCATTTATCTATTTACTAATCTATTCATCTTAACTTTATGTACTCATTTACGCTTCATTTTTTAAAGTAATTTCCAATAGCCGAGCTTATCGCTTCCTTCTCTTACTATCTTTTTCTCTACTTTTAATTTTTCAATCGCTCTTTGAACAGTGCTTTTAGACTTTTTAGCCAAAACAACTAATTCATCAATTGTAATAGTAGTATTTTGTTTTATTAATAGTAAAATTTCTTCTTCTAAGGAAGACCCTAAAGGTGTAGATTTTAAATTAATTGCAGCTGAGCTGAAATTAAATTCTACTTTAAATCCCGCTGCATCATATTCAAATACGGGTACCGAAACTTTGTATTTTTTACATTCATCAATAATTCTAAGTGTGCCTTGTCCCCATGCCTCAATTAATCCTGCTTTAAAAAAAGCATTTGCAATATCAGGGTTAAAAGGTCTTGAGGAATGTTCTTTCTTTAAATTTTTTACTGTCCAGTCGGCAGGAAGTTCTGCTTCATTCCAAACTATCAGTTTATTTTCATACACTTTTATTAATGTAGGATTGCCATTGCTATAATCTTTATGTGCAATAGCATTTAGCAAGGCTTCTCTCAACGCAGTTTCAGGAATTAAGTATTTTTCAATTCTATGAATGCCATCATAACTAATATATGCTTTCATGTATTTTGTTAAAAGCAGATTCAGCGTTTGATCTACCTGTGAGAATAAATTTCCATGTACTTCATCCTGATAGGCAATTGTAATATCATCATTAAAAAACCCAATTTTAATGAACGCTCCTGTGAAATACTTTTCAGGATCAGGATGAAAAAGTAATACTGCTGCCCGTTTAAGATAATTATCTTCTGCATTGAGCCTGAGATTGTCCAATATAACCACATTGCTACCCTTCAATATTTCAGGTAAAATTCGGTTAGTTTCGTTGGCCCGTTTTCTAAATTGGTCAAACGTTGATTTATCTAATTCTTTGATCGTTACTTTTGGAACAGGTACACCATCCCATCGTTTGCCTTGTTTTTGAAGAATAAATTTATCTAAGGCTACTCCTTTTAATTCTTGTTTTGTACTTCCGCTTCTATAATAATAAACACCTTTATAACTAATAGGGTTGGGATAAGCATCCACAACTATTTCAATATAATTTTTCCCTGCTTTCTTTTTAAGGTTTACATCTACCATAATACCCAACAAATCCCTGGTTTTGTTGGGTATTTCTTCCAGCAAATTCTTTGCGTCAATTAACCCTGTAACAATACCTTTATCATTAATACCAATGTATATTTTTCCGCCTTGGGCATTGGCAAAACCGCTAATCCATTTAAGAAAATCATCTCTCCAATTTTCTTTCCATTCAATATTTTGACTTTCCATTTGCAGTAGGAAGATTTAAATTAGGGGTGATGATTTTGATTTATTAAGATTTATAACACTTTGGGTTAATAAGCCTTTTACAAATTAAACTCTTATTACCAAAGTTGATCAACTTTCCTATTTCTAAATTGTGCGCTTCTATACAATTTATTACCTGTGCCAGGTGAACATCCTCTGGTTTTGTTGATGTTTTTAATTCTACCTAAATAACTTCAGCCACTAAAAAAAATTAACCCTTCGTGTTCCTGTTTGGTTTTCTTTGTAATAAACGGGCTGTTAGAGCTCCCTGCTAAATGCAAGCTCTTGTGTTGAAATACTTTTATTAACTGCTTCAATTGCTACACTTTTAGAATATTTTTCTACCTCAAAATAGGTTACTTTTTCTTTTAGCCAAAAACAACCCAAAATCTTTATCGTTATTCTTTTATAACCCTTCTGTAGGATATTAACTGCAAAATATGAGTTCAATTAAAAAACTAACGTTGCTATTGAATGCGGCAATGACTTTACATCTGCTGCGTTTCCATTTATCCAAACACTGTATTGTATTGCTTCATCTCCCTGGTTCATTACTACCATTACTACTTTACCATTGGGGTTAATAAAAGCGGTAGAAATTAATTGACTACGGCTGGTAGTTGTAGCTATACGCCTGGCACCTGGTTGTATAAATTTAGAAAAATGACCAATGTAATAATAGGCATTTGTATAAATTAATTCCCCATTTTTAGTATTGGCGTGTACTGGTGCAAAACAAAAATTACCAACATGATTTGGACCGCCTGTTTCATCGAGTAAAATATTCCAATCGGTAAAGCCACACATACCATTATTAAAATCTGTTATCATAGAACGGCCATATCTTTCACCCAACTTCCAGTCGGATAAGCGTTTAAAAGAAAATTTTTCCTGGCAACCCTCAGTAAACAAAATATTCTTATCCGGATAAGCCTCATGCACCCTTTTTACATTTTCATACATGGGTTGTCCGCCACTCCAATCTTCGTACCAATGAAACCCAATACCCCATGCGTACTTAGCCGCTTCTTTATCGTTGAAATAGGTTTGTGCCCGCTGGTACATTAAATCTCTGTTATGATCCCACACAATAATTTTTTTATCTTTTAAACCCGCCTTTACCATTATTGGCCCAAGGTAGTTTTTCAAAAAATCTCTTTCTTCTTCGGCAGTATAAATGCAGCTTTCCCATCTTTGTTTAGCCATGGGTTCATTTTGTATGCTGATGCCCCAAATTGGCATACCCTCCTTTTGGTAAGCCTTAATAAATTTGGTGAAATAAGTGGCCCAACTGGTATTAAATTCAGCTTTTAATTTACCGCCGTGCAACATGTCGTTGTTGTCTTTCATCCACGATGGCGGGCTCCACGGACTAGCAAATAAATTAAGTTTACCACCTGCGGCTGCCATTGCCGCTTTTATAAACGGTATCTTAAATTGTTTATCAGGTGCTATATCAAAGGTTTTTAAATCTTTATCATTTTCTGCAACATAGGTATAACTAGCGGTGCTAAAATCGCAACTATTAATATTGGTTCTGCCAATGGTGTAGCCAATGCCGTTCTTCTTATCAAAATAAGCCGTTACTAATTCCTGCTGTTTACCGGCAGGTAATTTTGCCCAGGTTTCTGCTGATGCATCTGTTAAAGCAGCTCCAATGCCAAAAAAAGTTTGAAAGGTTTTATCAGGATCTACAAATATGCAAAACTGTGTTTCTGCCGGCTGACCCATTTTTTTAAATTCAACCAAAGTTGCCTCTGCAGATAATGCAAGATTGGTATTTTCTGCAGTATTATACACCTGCACTTTTTTACCGGTGGTTGAAAATGATTTACGCATGTTTGCCTGTGCTTCTAGTATTGTATTGGTACCAAATAAAAATGTTACCAGTAGCAAGGGAATTATTTTTTTTTTCATTTTTTGGGGTTTTAACTATTTTTTTTTGTTTAACCAAGGGGGTTGCTGTTGAAAACCTACTACGGTCCTAAGCTGTAAAAGGCAGGTTTACATATTACCAAATAAATGTGCCTGCGCTACCAGCAGGCAAGGTAATAGCAGCCCACCTGCCTCTAAATCGAATATTAAATGTTGTAGCAGTACTACCTTCATTTAATACCAGTAATATTTTTTTACCGGAAGGTGTTACAAATGCAACATTTTGTAAATTGGCCGTTATATTACTTGCAATGCGAACCGAACCTGGAGGCACAAACTTAGCTACCTGTGCAATAATATAATAACCAACATTTTTGGTAATGGCTGTACCAATGGTTAATGCACCTTTGCACTGTGTACAACCGCCAGGTGTATGCGGCCCGTAATCCGGATCGTTGGCCAGGTTCCATTCAAGTGCAACTTTACTCCAGTTGCGCATAGAACCAATCACTACGTTTTTTATATGCCATTTAAAATCACCATCAAAACTGCCATTAGAACCAGTCCATTGCTCGGTAAAGTACACATTTTTATCGCTAAAAGCATTACGTACTGTTGATAAAGCACTTATATCGCCGGCATATAAATGAAAGGCACTTCCATCTATAAATGCCCTTGCAGCCGGATCGTTTAGCACTGTAATGGGATAATTGGGGTTATCGCAATTATGATCCCAAATAATAATTTTTGTATTGATGCCGGCAGCTTGAAAAGATGGCCCAAGATTATTTTTTATAAATGCTGCCTGTTGCAAGGCAGTCATTACCATGCTGGGATTATTGCCGCCATGCTCTGGTTCATTTTGAATGGTAACTGCATCTATTGTAATACCATTTGCCTTCATTGCCTTTATATATTTTACAAAATAATTGGCGTACGCCGCATAATATTGGGGCAGCAAACTTCCACCTTTTGAGTTGGCATTATCCTTCATCCAAACAGGCGGGCTCCAGGGAGAACCCATCAATTTAATATTGGGGTTGATGAGTAAAATTTCTTTTAGCAAAGGAATAAGATCTACCGTATCAAGTGATAGTGAAAAGTTGGTTAGGTTTACATCTGTTTGGCCGGCAGGCATATCGTTATAGCTAAATACAGAGGCACTTAAATCGGAGGCGCCAATGCTAACCCGTAAATAACTAAGGCCAATACTATTGCTATTACTATTGCTACTACTGCCAAACAACTCCTGTAATAATTCTGCCCTATTAGTTGCACTTAATTTTTTTAGTAGATAGGCGCTGCCGCCCGTAAGTGTAAAACCAAAACCATCTACCGTTTGGTAGGTTTGGGTGCTATCTACTTCAATAGAAGGGTTAACATTATTAATAGTACCAAAAGAGATGATAGTACTTTGTTTCTGCAAAAGTGTTATTTGGTTGGATGTGGTAAGCCAGTAATCTATATCATTGGTAGCCACAACTGGCGGCACAGGCACAGGGGCTGGCGTGTTATCTGTAGGTGTTTTAGAACAGGCACAGGCAAATAAAAACATTGCAAAACCTGAGCTTATAATGCTTATTACAAAAGAGCTTTTTTTCATGGTAATACTTTTATGGTTTTAAATTTTTTTATACTTTTTTATAAGTGTTATAAGTGTTATAAAAATTACAGTTTTTTACAACAGTTTAAAGGCTGCCTCTTTTACATCTCTGCTGTTGCCACCGATAAATATTTTAAAATCGCCAGGCTCTGCAACAAATTTTAAATCGCTATTATAAAATTTTAAATCGTTTACACTAATGGTGAATGTTACTGTTTTGGTTTCACCGGCTTTCAACTCAATTTTATTAAATCCTTTTAATTCTTTCACTGGCCTGGTAATACTGCCCACCAAATCTCTGGTATATAATTGCACTACTTCTTTTCCATCTATTTTGCTCGTATTGGTAACTTGTATAGTAGCAGTTATATTTTTACTGGCATATATTACTGTATTGCTAAGCTTTATGTCACTATATATAAAACTGGTGTAACTTAAACCGTAGCCAAAAGGATATACCGGATCATTACTTACATCAATAAAATTAGACTTGAATTTTTCAAACCATTTTCCTTCACCCAATGGCCGTCCGGTATTTTTATGGTTATAGTATAAGGGAACCTGACCAACATTTTGTGGAAAGGTAGCTGTAAGTTTACCTGAAGGGTTTTCATCACCAAATAATACATCTGCAATGGCACTGCCAGCTTCGCTACCACCAAACCATACGTTTAAAATAGCCGGTACATTCTCATTTTCCCATTTAAGTGCCAATGGCCTTCCGGTAAATAAAACTAACACTACCGGCTTACCGGTTTTTAGTAATGCCATCAATAAATCTTTTTGAGATTGAGGTATTTCAATATTGCTCCTGCTGCTGCACTCACCACTCATCTCTGCACTTTCTCCCAATGCTGCAACAATTACATCTGCGTTTTTTGAAATATTTACTGCTTCGTCAATTATTTCTTGTGCAGGCCGCATATCTCTTATAAATTCCTTCCCAAACATACCTGCTCGTTTTTCAAAGCTTTCATCTGCATCGAGGTTACTCCCTTTGGCAACAACGATAGTAGCTTTATCGCCTGTTGCATCCTTTAACCCTTGTAACAATGTTACAGCTTTATCAAATTTAGCTGCTACTGCCCATGTACCGGGCATATTTGCTTTGTTATCTGCCAACGGGCCAATCAACGCAATGGTGCCGGATTTTTTTAAGGGTAAAATATTATTATTGTTTTTCAGCAATACAAAACTTTGTGCAGCAATAGCCCTTGCTTCTTTGCGGCTGGCATCGGTAAATATTTCTGTCTTGGCTCTCTCTTCATTACAATAGCGGTAAGGCTCATCAAACAAACCGAGTTTATATTTTGCTTCCAGTATTCTTCTGCAAGCTGCATTAATTTGTGCTACTGTTATCATTCCTTCCTTTAATGATTTTTGCAGGGTAGTTAAAAAACCTTCTCCTACCATGTCCATATCGATACCTGCATTTAATGCAAGCGATGAAACCTGTTGAAGGTCGCCCATGCCGTGGTCAATCATTTCATTGATACCCGTATAATCTGTTACTACAAAACCTTTAAAACCCCATTGTTTGCGCAACACATCCGTCATTAAAAATTTACTTGCAGTAGCCGGTATGCCATCTACTTCATTAAAAGAGGCCATTATACTTCCGGCGCCTGCATCAACCGCTGCTTTGTAGGGTGGCAGATATTCATTGTACATTCTTACACGACTCATGTCGGTAGTGTTGTAATCTCTTCCGGCTTCGGCAGCGCCATACATGGCGAAGTGTTTTACACAAGCCATAATGGTATTGTTTTTTGAAAGATCATTGCCCTGGTAGCCTCTTACCATTGCTTCTGCTATGCGGCTGCCAAGATAAGCATCCTCACCATTACCTTCTGCAATACGGCCCCAGCGTGGGTCACGGGCAATATCAACCATTGGTGAAAAAGTCCAGTTAATGCCATCAGCACTAGCTTCCTGTGCTGCTATTTGTGCACTACGCTCAATAGCTTTCATATCCCATGTGCAGCTTAACGCTAGTGGAATAGGAAATACCGTTTCGTATCCATGTATCACATCCATGCCAAAAATCATCGGAATGTGTAGCCTCGATTCTTCCACCGCTATTTTTTGTACTGCTTTAATTTTAGCAACAGATTTTATATTGAAGAGGCCTCCAACTTTTCCTTCTTTAATTTTTTTGCCGATGTCTGAATTACCTGCCTGCCCTGTTACAATATCACCGCTACCGGGTAAATTTAATTGCCCGATCTTTTCGTCAATAGTCATCTTCTTCATTAAATTATCTATGAAGATTTTCATTTTGGCATCGTTGCTTTGAGCTGATGCATCTAAACAAATGATGAGTATAAAAAAAACTACGATTGTTGCTAAGCGTTTCATCTTATTATGGTTTAAAAGTTTACTTTTTTAGATATGGTTTAATAATTTTTTGCCAAATGGCATAGCCCTTTGCATTCATGTGCAGGTTGTCTTCAATAAAAATATCCTGCATCACCGTTCCATCTTTGTTGAACATTTTATGGTACACATCAATGAAAGCGGTTGTAGATTTTTTATTTAAAAAGTTTTTAATCCGTTGATTGGCCGCTATCATTTTTGGCCATAACTGCTGTCTGCCAGGGCTTGGTTTTATAGAAACAAACGCAATAAAAACAGCAGGATTATTTTTCCGGATGCCGTTGAATAATTGTTTAAACCGCTGCAGCACCATTTGTGCCGTTACGGTGTCAGACGAAGCCAGGTCGTTTTCGCCACAATAAATCACCACCTGTTTGGCATGATAAGGATAAATAACCTCCGGTGCATAGCGGATAACATCCAGGAGCGTTGAGCCACCAAATCCCCTGTTGATGATGATTTGGGATGGAAAATAATTCTGCACATCTTTCCATTTGGTAAAGGATGAGCTGCCTACAAAAAGAATGGTATTTTTTGGGGGGAAGTGGATGGAGTCTTGCTTTTTAAACGCTTGTACCTCATTGTAAAAAGGAGGTGCCTGGGCAATTGCTATAGTAACGCAAAAGTCAGTTATTAAACCTAACACCAATAGTAATATATACGGTAATGCTTTTGTCATTTTTTATTTGTTAGGTTTTTTAGTTCTGATAAAGAGAAATCCTTTTACCTGGCAAAATCTACTTATTAATCCCAAACATACCTTTCGTCAAAATCTACTTTATACTTTTTTAAAAATGCTCTGTACTCATTCTGAAAACTATTTTTTTGATGATGCTCATGCCGATTTGAAATATATTTTATCACTACCTCCATTTCTGTTGGGTTTACGAAAAATGCTCCATACCCGCCCTGCCAATAAAAATTGTGGTAAACTTCACCCTGCGTTTTAATCCATTTTGATGAGCGCTTTTTTACCTCTTCTAATAAATCCATCAATGCAATTTTTTTTGAAAGTAAACATAGAATATGAACTTGATCATGGTACCCTCCTACTTTAACAGGAAGGCAATCCAATTCTTTACAAACACCACCAAGATAAGCATGGAGGGGCGCTTCAATTACAGCATCAATGAGAGGCTGCCGGTATTTTGTACTAAATATAATGTGTGTACAAAGCAGGCTTAATGATTGCGACATAATGTTATAGTTTTTGCCCTTTAGGGCTTTATCCCGTGGTTATACCCCGGGTTGTGGTATTGCGCCCTTTCAGGGCTTAACATAAGATAACGCCATACTATTTAAACATAATTTTTCTTAAATATACATATCCATTATAAATGGACTACTCCACTTTTGTAACAGCTGATTTTTCACTTGTTCCATTTTCATTCACCGCTTCAATTGTATAGTAATAGGTTTTTTGTGAATCCATCGCCTTCATCCAATATTCATTATTAGCATGAACCATAATGCTGGTGTACAATTTATCTGGCTGTGTGCCGTAATAAATATTATAGGCAAATGCATCGTCAACGGGTTTCCATTTAATAAAAGCACTTCGCTTATCTTTCTCTGTACGCAGTACTATAAAATCTTTTACCGCTGCTGGCTTTGCAGCATTACCGTTGCCAAATACTCTTAACCCGCTGATTGCAAATTTGCCGGTAGGCATGTGAATATTTTCTACTTTTATAAACCTTGCTTGTACGGGTTTTTGTAGTTCTACATAGTCGTGTGGTACATCTGTATGGTTGTTGCTTTTATCAACTAATACATTCCATTTTTTGCCATCAAGCGAAGCGTACATTTTATACTGGTGATACAACCCAACTGTTTTACCTAAAAAAATACTATCCATTTCTTTTGGAAAACTTACATCCTGATCGGCATAATTTATTTGTACCGCATTTACAGTTGACACATTCCCAAGATCTGTTTGAATAAATTCTCCTTTATCAGCCGATGTTGCACTCCAATACGTTTTAGCCAATTCATCTACTGCATTGTTTGCATGATAGCCTCCCAATGTGGAAGATACCTGCACCGGCTTATTGTAATTTAGTAACATCCACCCAGCCCCCCTGCCCTCCAAAGGGGGGTTCTTGGTGCCTTTAAATTCAGAAAGTTGTTCGGAATTTGCAGAATCTAAAGCCTTCCGATTAGTCGGGAGGTTTGGGGAGACTTCTGGTATATAGTGAGGATAATCTCCAAAAGTAGTATTGCACCACATTACACCATCAGCATCAAACCCGGCAGGCCAGATACCTAGGCGCCTTTCAAAGGTATTTTTAACTGATATAACGGTGGTTGATACATGCCAATAGTTTTTGTTGTTATCTTGAAAAGTAGCGCCATGCCCTGCACCTCTTACAAAGCCGCCGAGCTTAATACTGAGAGGATCGCTCTGTGTTTCAAATGGCCCTAAAGGATTGTCACCTACAATTAACCCGTCAGCATAACCACTAAACTCAGTACCCGGTGCACCGTATTGCAGGTAGTATTTTCCATTGTGCTTTGTCATGTGACTGCCTTCAATAAAAGGATCTAAAAAAGTATTGTCCATGTGCTCGCCAAACCGCTGCCAGCCATAACGCCAGGGCTCCAGCAAATACATTTCTTTTCTAGTTCCAATTGGTTGAAATGTTTTTCGGTTGAGTTCTATCCCATACATAGGAAATTTATTACTGCTGCCATTGTACATGTATAAACGGCCATCATCATCAGTAAAAAAAGAAGGATCCCAGCCACCCAATTCAAATGAATCTACCAAGGGCTTCCAGTCATTTGCTTTGGGGTTGGTACTCATCCAAATGGTAAATTTGCTGGTGTAAGTAGATCCAAATACAATCATTGTATCGCCAATTATTCCTACTGCCGGTGCACAGAGTTCATCAAAACCTTCATTCCATGGCCGTAAAAATTTTTTTGAAATAAATTTCCAATTGAGCATATCATTACTCCACCAATAACCCCATTGGTTAGTACTGAATAAATAATAATCGCCTTTGTAATTAACTATCACCGGATCGGCTGTAGCTCTATGCCTGCCCCATTGGCTAAAGTTGGGAATGGGTGAATAGCCGTAGTCTATATTGATGGGGTTGCAATAGGTTTTTTGTTGCGCTGAAGCGAAGGAAAATAAAAAGCAATAAGTAACAAGTAACCATGTTACCCTTGCGTTTATTTCAATGTGTGATACCCCAACACGGCTTTGGATGCCGGCAATTATTTTTAACAATCGTATAATGGTTTGCCTCATAATTTTCTTTTTTAAAAGATGATGCTGTTATTTTTCCTGGAAGAGTTGTTGATCTACACTCCACTTGCCAGAGCCACTGCAAAAAAATAAAACCCCCAATAATACAAACATAAATGGATGTTGATCGCCATACCACACAATGCCTTTGCCCACTACAAATGTGATGAAGCACATGCTGCCAATTAATAACACAGCACCCAACCTTGTAAATAAACCGAAGGCTAGTAACAAGCCACTTAATAATTCGGTGGCTTTACCAATGTACACTATCGACAAAGCCGATTCGTATTTTTTAAATACATCCCAGCTGGCATATTCTTTCATTTGAGTGGCATTAAAAACCTCCCAGCCGTGATAAATCATCATGCTGCCAACAACAATACGCAGCAACGCAATAATGGGCAGCAAAGCAATGGGTTGGGGTGATAGTATTTTTTTCATACTTTGTACTATTTTAATGCTTCGTCTTTTTCTTTTTCTAAAAAATTCGCACCTGCTCCAATCTCCTCTGTTGCCCATTCCATCAGCGCTTCATCAGGTACTGTTTGCAACGGAACAGTACTTGACTTGGATGGCTCGTTATATGGAATATTACTGCTGCGATTGTACACCGCTATCAAACTCCACCTTGGCTCATCAGATAAATTTGCCTCTGACCGGTGCAATGTGTTTGGATGAAAAAACAATGCATCGCCGGCATTGATTTCTCCATAAACCAATGGCATTGTTTTTAACGCAAGGTCTACATAATGTTGAGCAGCGCCTACCTGTTCACCTGCAAAACCATGCTCTATCCTGCCCATTTTATGGCTGCCTTTAATCACCTGCAAACAGCCGTTTTGTTGATTGGCATTGGTAATGGCTACCATAATACTGATCATTTGATCTGGTAATAAAAATTCATTTTTGTACCAGTAACCATAGTCTTGGTGCCACTCCCATGCGCCGCCCACTCTTGGTTCTTTCTGCATCAACTTGCTATGAAAATGACAAACAGCAGCAGTTCCTTCCAGCAATAAATTGGCATTGGTTACCATTCGTTCGCTCTTTGTCAATAACCCATACGCATCGTTGCCGGGTGTGTACCAAAGTGTGAGCTTTGTTTTTTTACCAGCTTGGTCGTTTAGGTCGAAGGCATGCTTTTGCAAGGTGCCATCTCCAGTGGCAACAGTGTAGAGTTTATCAACTTCCTGCTGTGATAAAAAGTTGTTTACAATCACATAGCCGTCTTCGTGATAGGCCGCTACTTGTGCTGCATTTAATTTAAAGTGCTGCATAAAAAATTATTTTAGTTGCATTTACCATTTCAGTATTATTTCATTTTCTGTATTGTCGATAATCATTGTTTTTTGATCGCTCATTTTTTCTTCACTTCTTAATTGCTGAAAATAATTTGTGTCGTAAATATCTTCCAGATAGTGCAAGCCATCGAGTATTTTGATGTTACAATCCTTCAAAGTTGTCAATTGTTCATTGTTAATACTGTCGCCAAAACCATGAAAAATGATCTGTAATTTTTTATAGTGTGAAGTGAAAGCCCTCTCCTGTTTTGTTAGTAACAGTTGTCTATTAGCCGGATCAAATGTTATCACTCGTTTACAAAACTTTCCCTTTTGATAATCAAATCCATCGCCAGCATCTTCATAATAAACAAAGCTGTTTTTTTCTTTGCCGTTGTACACATGAACCATCAAAGTGTCTGAAGATTTTTCTTTAGCTGATTGCACCAACGACTGCATGGGGATGATAGCAGATGCTTTTATATAAATGGGAATTTTATGTGCAGGCACTACTTCAGTCATTTCTTTTTCGCCACTCAATTTTTCATCTGTATAAATATTGTACCAGTCACCTTTAGGTAGATATATGTTCTTTGATTTTTCCTGACTAGTTACCGGCACCACAAGCATGGCATCGCCAAATAAAAATTGGTATTGGTAATTGTTATCAAACACCTTTTCATCCTGCGGATAATTGATGCAAAGACTTCTTGCAATGGGCATGCCTGATTGCGATGCATCATTAAACGCAGCATAGATGTAAGGCATCAGCCGATACCTAAATTCAATGAATGATTTTGAAATGGCTTCTGCTTCATCGCCGTAAGCCCAGGGTTCGCCAGCCGGGCCGCCACACCCTTTGTGGTTGCGGCAAAATGGAGAAAACACACCTACTTGTATCCAGCGTTGGTATAATTCTTTAGATCCGTCGCCGATGAATCCTCCAATGTCGTGGCCGCAGAATGGTATGCCAGACAATCCCATTTGATTGTTTAATAACACACTGCTCAGCAAGCCTTCATCGCTTGCAGTATTGTCGCCACTCCACACTGCTGAGTATCTTTGCACACCTGCAAAACCAGATCGTGTTAAAACAAATGGTCGCCTTCCGTTTCCATTTTTTAGGGCCGCTTCAAAGCTGCTTCTTGCCATTTGAAAACCGTATACATTTTTTGCCTCTAGGGCATTTGCTTTGTGTCCATCAAAATCAAATAATAAGTTATCGGGAAGGTAACTTCCGCCAAGTGCTGGCTCATTCATATCGTTCCAATATCCATGAATGCCATTATCTGGCAACCACTTCATTTTCTCTATCCACCATGCCCTGCCTTTGGGATTGGTATAGTCAGGAAGATAACATTTAACCGGGGCAATTTCTGTAGTAAATAAGCTACCGTCGGCATATTTTACAAACACTTCTTTCTGTAAACCGCTGTTGTAGGATTCGTACGTGCTATCAATTTTTACACCAGGATAAACCGATGCCGTTAATTCAATATTCATTTTTGCAAGACTGGCAGCTAGCCCTGGCATATCTGGAAAACGTTCTTTATTTACCCTGAATGGCTGGTAACCTTGTTGATAATCTGCATCGAGTACAATACAATCCAAAGGGATTTTTTTGCTGCGAAACGTTTCTGCAATCCATTGTACTTTTTGTTGCGGATAATAACTGCACCGACTTTGGTGATAGCCCATGCTCCACTTTGGGGGCAGTTGCATTCTTCCGGTAAGCGATGAATAATGCTGCATTACTTTAGCAATAGATTCATCGAACATAAAAAAATAATCGGCATCGCCTCCATCCATATTTACGGAAGTAAAATCCGGAGTTGATAAACCAAAATTGAAAAATGATTTATAACTGTTGTTGTAAAACATGCCGTACACCTGCTGCTGATGAATGCCAATATAAAACGGAATACTGATGTACATCGACAATCTTGGATCGCCATATTTATAGGTGTCTGTATTGTTGAGGGTAATGCCCGTTCCTCGTTTATCAATATTGCCTAGTGCTTCGCCCATACCAACAAAGCGCTCACCTTGCTGCATCGCTTTATACACACTTACTTTATCGCCAATAAAAGTGGTACCAAAGCAAGTTCCTTTTACATCTTCGTTGATGATAACTCCCTTTTTATTTTTGAATATTATTCTGAAGGATGGCTGCCGTTCTATTGTAACATCAATAGCATTTGTTGAAAGTAGAATTGATGCTCCTTTCTCTTCGATAGAAACATTGTTGAATGAAGGAATGGCATTGTCTGTTAAAGCATAAGAAAAGTTACTGAAAGATTTATTTTTTGATACCCTAACCCGAATGATGTTATCTGAATAGGCATGCACCCCGACAATTGCTGTGGCGGTTTTTGCCTGGATGCCGCCGGATATTTTTTTATAAGAAATTATTGGCCCAATATTTTTTACTTGTGCCGAAACACTTGTTGTGAATATCGCAAAAAAGATGAATAAAGAAAAGAAGCCGAAGGGCTGGCGGATGGAAGTGGAAAGCCCGGTGAGGCCTTTGCAGCCGAGCCCCGTGCCGTACTTGCAGCGTACAGCCGCAACCGCTGCTGAGTAATGAGTTGTATGTTGAAGGCCCCTAATCATTTTATGTTGTAAGAAGTTTTAAAGCCTAACTTTTTTAACCCGTTTTGTATGTCGGGTATTTGCATAAATAATTTCCAGAGTAAACCACTTCGGTAGTTTTCTATCATAGTTACAATGGGGCCTTGATCGATAGCTAAATGGCTTTTTGCATACCAGTTGTGGTGAATGCTAAAGCCATCTACAAAACCGTATTTGCTCCAAATTTTGTCGCCCAAATTGTAATAGAAATACCGCAGGGCTTCCATACTTTCTTTGGGTGTGTAAGGCATAGAAGCGATAGCGGCTGTGGGTTGTATAACGCCCCGATCGTTTTCAGGACTGTGTGCAACATACCCTTTGTAGCTATCGCCTGCGGTTAAGCCCCAGCAGTTGTTGCTGTATCCTTTAAACTTGTTTGGATTTTCTATACAGTAAGCCCGGTTGATAAGGGTGTGATTTTTGCCTTGTAAAAAATAGTCATTGCCCAAGGAGTCGGTTAATCCATTTGGATTGATGCCCTGAAAAGTATATTGCTCAAAAAATAATGGTCCGCCTTTGTCTTTATCATAATTGCCTAACGGTAACTTATAGCCGTAATATTCTTTACCATTTTTAAAGCCTGTACTTCCTGTCCAGGTGCCGTTATAAACATCTGCTGAAATGGAATGGTATTGCGAAGCGGCAGACATGATGTAAGTGATGAGACATTCATTGTAACCCCACACCGGAAAATTCATGTCGAAACCATTGTTTGGGCTCCAGTGCCAGAAGAGTTTGTTTTGGCCGTTGGTATGCCAGTTCCAGTTGGCTGCTCCCCACATTTGGTCAACCCGTTTGCGTAAATACACTTCTGTTGCTGTGTTGCCTTTAAAATATTCTCTTGCACATAAAAAGCCCATCAGCAGGTAAGATGTTTCTACAATATCTGCTCCATCATCTAGTCTGTCGAACTTGATCGTCTTTCCTGTTTTGCCATTCATAAAATGCGGATAAATGCCGTGGTAGCAATCTGCATTGATTAGGAAGTCTGCAATTTTTATCAATCTTCTTACAGCAGTGTCTTTTCCAATCCAGCCTCTTTCTACCGCCACCACCGTACTCATGATACCGAAGCCTGTACCACCAATGGCGCCAGCATCGGGGCCAAATTGGGTATGGCTAAAGTTGGGCTCATCCCATGCTTCATTGATATAATCCCAGTAATGTTCTGCCAGTACGGTATTGCTTCTTTCCAACGCAAGGCCGCTGTAAGGATGTGCGCCATGCCAAAAAAAACGGAAGGTTTGTTTTTGAACGACTTCCAGCAACTGCTCATCCGTTAAATTTTTAATGATGCCTACCGGTACAATGCTGTCGGGGCCATCACCGTATTTACCTTTTGCTAGCAGCTTGCTTTGTGCAGCCAACGTATTTGCCGCAAGCAATAATGATATGGCGATGAAGAATTTTTTTATCATGATTTAGATCTGTTTTATGTAGATGGGCTATGCCCATCTTTAAGATATGACGCCCTTTCAGGGCTTGGTTGTTTGTCCGTTTCCGGCTACTGTTACCACCCACCTGTTCAAAAAATTATGTGGCAATTCAATCACTACTTTATAAAAATCTGACACCACATTTTTTAGATCAATCGTAGCTTTTCCATTTGCTACGGGTACTGTTTTCACCAGCTTGTAGTCATCTTTTCCGCCTTGTTTAAAAAGATTGGTTGTTGCAATCCATAGTTTCGCCATGCCAGTTTTATCCATCACCTCCCAGCTAATTTGTATTTTATTTTTGTCTATGAAGGCCTTTGCATTTACTCCAGATAATTTTCCCGTCAGTGAAACACCATCCAATTCCATTAATTTTTCTCTTGGAATTTTTATGTTAAGAAAATTTGCAAGCGAAGGAACGATATCAATAATGGCCGGTTTGCTTTCTTTAAAATACGCATTCAAGTCTTTGGCGTTGGTAGCAATCCAGGTGGTTCTTTCCCTTTCGCTTTGACCGCCATGGTGGTACCCGTTATTTTCCCTTCCATGATCGGTGGTGATGTAGAGTTGCCATTCTTCGTTAAAGTTTTTTTGTCGATAGTCAATGGCATCTGACAAACTTTTTATTTTATCATCCAATAGTTTTACTGCATTGTTCAATGAATCTCCGTTACCATGTCGATGACCCATCTCATCTGTATATTCCAAATAAACCCATGATAAATCTGGTGCATTTTTTTTAATGGATGCTGCGGCTTTGTTAACTACTGAGTCGTCAATTACATTGTAGAAATAGCCAAAATCATCATGCGGATAATTGAGGGTATCTAGCTCCATTCCGTCAAAAATAATATCGGGTTGAATGTTACCTGCTGCGGTTGCATTGCTGCCAATCAGTTTTGTACGATTATCTATCCAAGTAGAAAAAATGGCTGTTTTCTTTGCTGGATATTGGGTTTTAAAGAGGCGGAAAATATTCCAATAGTGATAATTGGGTGCTTTAATTTCGTTACCCCACACATTGTGTTTGTTTGCCCAGGTGCCTGTTAGCAAGCTGTTATAGCCCACCGCAGAAATAGTTGGCGATTCGGAATAGCCTCCTGTTTGGCCACCCACATAGGCTCTGCAATAGCCTCCCTGCTTTGCAATTGCTTTTAATGCAGGCATGGGCAAACTTTCAATTACATCCGCAGGAATACCATCGGCAATTATAAAAATTGCTTTGTGTTTTTTTTGTGCTTCCGCAACTATGCTACAGCACAGTAAAAGAAAAACCAGCAAAAAATTACACAGCCATTTCATTGGTTAATTTTTAATTGATAGACTTTCAAATCCAAGTTTTGTTAATCCACTTTGTATTTCGGGGCAACTCATAAATAATTTCCACAACAAACCGCTGCGGTAATTTTCAATCATTACCGGTATGGGTCCTTGGTCTATCGCTAAGTATCTTTGTGGATACCAATTGGCTGTTTCGCTAAACGCATCATAAAAACCGAATGGGCCCCAAAGCTTTTTATTCATTCGCTTATCTGTGTACCAGTACTTCATAGCGGCCATTGACTGCTGTGGTGTGTAAGGGAATGAGGAGAGCGCCGCAGTAGGAGATATCACTCCTACATCATTTTTTTTATCGGGAGCATGTGCTGCATACCCCTCTACAGAATAGCTTGCGGTTAAGCCCCAATTATCTTTACTGTATCCGATATAATGTTTTGGATTGTTTACACACCATGTATAATTGATGAGTGTTTGGTTGGTATTCTCCTTCCAGTAATTGGTGTAGCGATCTTTCAATCTATGCGGATTTAAACCAAGATAGGAATACTGAGACCAAAACAACGGAGCTCCATTTGGAGGATTGCCTTGGTAACTTAATTCGAGTTGATAGCCTAATGCTTTGTGTGGTGCTTTTAGTTTCCCGTTTTCAGCCCAGCCTTCGTGGTATACTTCTGCCGGCACGCTGTGGGTGGGTGATGATGCAGCCAGCACATACATGATCAAACATTCATTGTATCCATGTACCTTAAAATTCATTTCCCAGTTGTATTCAGGACTCCAATGCCAATACAAAACCGCCTCCCTATTTCCCCCAGAAAGGGAGCCAGGACCACGATACCAATCAAATTCCACTTCTTTCCAAAGTTTATCAATACGTTGTGCCAATGCCTTTTCTTTTTTACTGCCCTCTTTAAAATATTGTCTTACACAAAGCAAGCCCTGAATCATAAAAGATGTTTCTACCAAATCTCCTCCATTATCTTTTGTGCCGAAAGGTTTTACTTTACCGGTTTCTCCATTTAACCAGTGTGGCCAAGCACCATGAAAGCGATCGGCAGTTTCAAGAAAATGAATAATTTTTTCCAGCCTCCGTACACCATCTTCCCTTGTGATAAATTTTCTTTCCATAGCAACTATCAAACACATTACACCAAAACCACTGCCGCCGCTAGTTACA
>JBBQTZ010000049.1:0-22894 GCA_038234405.1 Chitinophagales bacterium | reverse complement strand
TTAAATTTTATAATGAAACTTGGGTGGCTCACATAACAGCATTCACTTTTTTTCAATGATGATAAAGTTTACTGAATGGTTTTAAAAAACAGGGTGGCATATTCTTATTATGTTAGCTTTTAAGCTTTTTAATTTGTTATTGAAGCGAACACTAATCCACGATAGTAAAGTTGCATGTAAGCAGTAAAAACAATCCTAAATCTTTATATCGATGGAAACGGATATGCTTCAAACATTTGCTAACAAAATTTACCCTTTGCCGCCTGCAGCACTAGATGCGTTTATTGCCAACTGGCAGCCGGTAACATTTAAGCGCAAAAACATTCTTACTGCGGTAGGGGAAACGGAGCGGTATTTATATTTTGTGGTTGAAGGTGTACAAAGAGCTTTTTATTTGGGCGATGGAAATAAAGAAGCCACCATCGTATTTACCTATCCTCCATCATTCAGCGGAGTAGCGGATAGTTTTCTTACACAAACACCTTCACAGTATTATTTTGAAACAATTACTTCCAGCAGGCTGTTGCGTATTAGCTACGATGATATCCAACATCAGATAAAAACCCATCCTGCTATTCAGCAATTAATATTTACAGCAACTGCCTTTGCATTAAAGGGAGCTTTGGAAAGGCATATAGAACTGCAATGCTTTACCAACGAAGAAAAATTTAAAGTGCTGTTGAAACGCAGCCCACATGTCCTTAATCTTGTTCCGCATAAATATTTGGCTTCTTATTTGGGTATGGATGCAACCAATTTCAGTAAGCTTTTGGCAACAGTGAGGCTTTAAAAAAACCTATAAAGGCTTGGGGCACTGCTTTGCCGGGTCTTAATAAAACCTATAAGGTGTTGCAACGCTGCTTTGCCGAACGGCAGACCTTATAGGTTTATGTGTTGCTTTGCTGAGGCTTGATAAAACCTATAAGGTCTTGCAACGCTGCTTTGCCAAACGGCAGACCTTATAGGTTTATGTGATGCTTTACCGGGTCTTGAAAAAACCAATAAGGTCTTGCGGCGCTGCTTTGCCGGGCGGCAGACCTTATAGGTTTATTTTTGTAAAATCTTGGCAAATACCAAGAATATATTTATACAAATACTTCATTTTTGTATCCCAAAATAAATAACAATGAAATTTAACAGCAACGCACTACTAGAAAATCTACAGGCCGATACCACGCAAATTATTTTACAAGTCAATCAATTACTTCAACTCCCACCTGCAGTATTGCAGCAACTACCTGCTCCTGATAAATGGAGTGTAGCACAGGTATTGGAGCATCTCAATATTTACTCAAGGCATTATATTATTGCAATTGAACAAAAACTCCATCTTAATCAAAGTAGGTCAAACATTTCTTTTTCTCCTGGCTGGCTCGGAAATTATTTTACCAAACTCATGAAGCCTAAGGAAGATAACAGCATTGGAAAAAAGATGAATGCGCCGAAGAATGCAATCCCATCAACACAACCTGATGCAGCAGAAATGTTACAGGAATTTATTCAGCACCAGCATCACTTGCTAAACTTATTGCAGATTGCCAAAACAGCCAGCCTGGATTCTATCCGCATACCCACAACTTTAAGTAAGCTGATTTCACTAAAGCTCGGAGATGCTTTTCGTTTTTTTATTGCACACGAGCAAAGGCATTTTTTACAAATTCAACATACGCTTACAGCAATAAATTTACAAAAGTTAGCTGCCTGATTTTTATAACAATATCGTTTTTGCTCAATAAGAAGAATACATCAAACTTACTTTTCAATCAGTAATTGAGTTCTCCAAAAACAGCACGAATGGAAGACAAACTTCAACAGCTTCCCTTTTGCGTAGCTACTTTAAGATTTACTCAGAAAAGCAATGTATCAATGGTAGGTTGTTTTTCAGCAGAGTGTACCACCGTTTATTACATTGATTTTAGCCGAAGAAATAAAAAAGCTTCACATTTCTGTGAAGCTTTGTGACCCCCACAAAACAGTTTTCAAACCATTTGTGAGAAAAATTCAGGAAAATATATGAGTTAAAGGCAGTTATACCTGTTCAGATGCTGCAACCTGCCATATTGCCGAGGAAGCTGAAAGTAGCGTAGTCATTGTATTTATACTCCCTCGCAGGTTTCTAACCATTCTTCCTATAACGGGTGCATCACCTATAACTATCCCGTTCCATTTTACTTAAAAAATATTTACATTTGTGTTGTTAAAGAGTTTTATGCCTGCATATCTCATTACATAATGGGTGTTGTCCGTAACATGCGGATACGGGGGCAAAAAGATTTTTTAGTTTTCTACAATGCAAAACAAAGCAACCATACAACCTCCTTCTAACTCCAAAGGAGCTGCTATCTTCAAGAAAATACTTGAGGACAAGAAAACTATACACAAGCATCTGCAAAAAGGTGGCAAAATTTCAGATATAAAAGAAAAATTTAACTTTGTTAAGCCCTTATCTATTACAGGAAAATGATGAGTTTTCCTACGAGTTTTTAACAGAGCAAGAAATAAGATATTCTATCTATTTTCTTGATTACAGCTTTATGTTTTCTGATTATCCGGCTATTGCTGAAAATATTTTCTCTTTTAATATTGATGTTTTGGATGGAAATGCAGACAGCAGTATTACAGATGATAGAATCGGCGTTACGATACTTGCAGTATTTAACCTGTTTTTTAAAAAACTGGAGAATGTTGGAGTATATGTTTGTGATAGTATTGATGACAGGCAATTGGCAAGAAAACGAAAATTTGATTTATGGTTTTGGAAATATAATGACGGGTCTTTGCTTAAAGAAGATGGTATGGCACTTATTGAAGGGGTTGAAATTTACAATTCACTATTGCTTCATAAAGCCAATAAAAGATTGACTGAAATTATTCTTGCTTACAAAGAATTAAACGAAAGGGCTGGAGATAAATGAAAAATTAATTATTATACACAACTGCCGTTTTGAGCTTTGATTTTTTGCCGAAACATCAAAATAAAAGCCTCTCATTTCTATGAAGCTTCTTGTGACCGCGGTAGGATTCAAACCTAAAACCTTCCCGATATGTAATCGGGATGGTCTATTCAGTTGCATTACCAATTGTATATTCCGATGAAACTGAGCCACCATTCCGATCAAACTGAGCCACCAATCCGATCAAACTGAGCCACCTGTTAAAGAGCGTATTTAAAGATATAAGACTAACTGTTTTTCTTTATTCTTAATGATTCTCCTTTTAATTCTATTCGCATTTGCTGACATTCTATCCATTATTGCATCGGCGAGTGTTGGTTCCTTGATATATTCATACCATGCTTTAACAGGTAATTGAGAAGTAACAATGGTGGCTCCTTTTGCGTAGCTACTTTAAGATTTACTCAGAATAGCAATGTATCAATGGCAGGTTGTACTTCAGCAGAGTGTACCACCATTTATTACATTGATTTTAGCCGAAGAAATAAAAAAGCTTCACATTTCTGTGAAGCTTTGTGACCGCGTTAGGATTCAAACCTAAAACCTTCCCGATATGTAATCGGGATGCTCTATTCAGTTGCACTACCAATTAGATTTTCAATTTTAATTTTACTCTTCCACGCTTTTATTTCCCGCTCTCTTTTCATCGCTTCTTCTTTTGTTTGAAATAATTCGAAGTAAACTATTCTCCAATCTTTTGCTTTTGAAGTAAATCCTGTGTGATTTGACAAGTGTTTTTCTAAACGATTTAATATTTCGCCGGATGTATAACCGATGTAATAGCGATTTAATAATGCGGAATGGAGTATGTAAAGTTTGTACATGTAATAAAATTGAAAAGACCATTTCATGTTACTGAAATGGTCTTTTTGTGACCGCGTTAGGATTCAAACCTAAAACCTTTTGATTCGTAGTCAAATGCTCTATTCAGTTGAGCTACGCAGCCAATTTTTTATCTTTCTAAATAACCATAAGATTGTAACTGTTCAGTTAAACCAAATAATTATTTTGGATTGCAAAAGTATAGATTTATTTTATTCATCCCAACTCTTTGTGCACTTTTGCTAAATAAAGATTTTTATGAAGCTACATTTTTGGTCGGTTGGTAAAGCAAATGAATCTTATGTAAAAGAGGGAATTGAGATATTTACACTTCGTATTGCCAATTATTATCCGGTGCAATGGCTTATTATCCCCCCACCTAAAAATGGTGCTCAGTTGAGTGAAGATGAACTAAAAAAGAAAGAAGGAGCGTTAATTTTACAAAAACTACATAAAGATGACCACCTGGTACTGCTGGATGAAAGGGGGAAACTTCTCAATAGTGAAGGATTGGCTGCATATATACAGGTGAGGGCTAACGAAAGCACAAAGAATATCATCTTTTTAATTGGTGGCGCTTATGGCGTAAGTGAAGAGATTATGAAAAGAGCCAATTTTAAATGGAGTTTATCGCCGCTGGTTTTTCCTCACCAACTGGTTAGGCTGGTACTTGCTGAACAGGTTTACAGAGCATGCACTATTGTACGCAACGAAAAATATCATCATCAATAAAACTATCAACTCAATAATTTATCTTGCCAAAAATATTTATGGAATTTTCTATCACGTTACTTCTTGTTTTAGCCAATCTTGCTGTTTCAATACCTGCCTTTAACAATAGCAAACTAATGAACGATTTGATTTTTTATCCGCCTGCCATTACCAATCAAAAACAATACTACCGGTTTATAACCCATGGCTTTTTACATGCAGATTTGCCGCATCTTGCTTTTAACATGGTAGCATTATACTCTTTTGGTGGTGCTGTTGAAAAAATATTTTCGCTGGAATGCCTTTTTGGATCAATGGGAAAATTGTATTACCTATTAATGTACATCGCTGCATTGCCGATTGCTACTTTACCTACATACCTTAAAAATAAAGAGAACTATCATTACCGTAGCTTAGGCGCATCGGGGGCAGTATCCGCTGTGGTTTTTGCAGGTATTACATTATTGCCTCAAATTCCTATCAACTTTATATTTGTTCCAATAGATATACCAGGTTACGTATTTGGTATTGCTTACCTTGGCATTTCTGCTTATTTAGATAGAAAAGGTGGAGGAAATGTAAACCATTCTGCACACTTTTGGGGTGCTGCTTTTGGAATTGCTTTTACCATCCTGCTTTGTATAGCTTTAGCTCAACTGAATGTGTTTGAAAATTTTATCAAACAAATACAGTCTTTTGGCAGAATATTACCGTTTGAATGTTAGATTAAGTATAGTTGTTGTATTACTGGTTACTTTAAACCTGTTATCAATTCGCATACCTGCAACCCATACTATTTTCTTGTTCATTTCTATCACCCAAACATTTTCTTTTTGGGAAAGCGATAATTTTTGATCAATTAAAAAACGGCTAATCTTCTTTTGCTTTTCCATTCCGAGCGGATAAAAATAATCGCCCTGTTTCCATTTACGAAGCAGTAAGGGAAATTGTATACTACTTGCATCTAACTGTGCAATGGTACTGTCTGTTTGTAATTGTTGTTGGGTAATTGTCTTAATTTGAATAGCAATTTCACCCTGCTCAAATACTACTTTTTTATCGCTGTCTTCTATAAGGATATTAACAGATAAGGTATTATTAACCGGAGTAATGATAAGCCAGTTTCTATTTTTAAAAATACGATGGGTAGCTGATTGTATATATTTCCCCGTATCGCTTTTTAGCAACGATACTGCATCTTCTGTTTGTAAAGCCGTAAAACCAAAGTCTTTAATAATCTCATACAACACGGTAGATAAGGGTGCAGTTTTCAATAATTTCAGTATAGGAATGTGTACTTCATTTCCTTTTTGCTCCATCAACTTTTTCTTATGCAAAGCAATGGCTTGATTGTATAACATTTCTACTGCTGTAAAACGTTGTATATTTTTCAATATATTTTCCTTAGCCGCAGGATAGCGCTCACTCACCTGTGGAATAATGCTGTTTCGGAAAAAATTACGGGTATAATCATTAACTGCATTGGTGCTATCTGTTATGTAAGTTAATAGATGAGTAGCCGCAAATGCTTCTATCTCTAAACGCTTTGCAAACAACAAAGGGCGTACTATCTTACCCTGCTTTGGCAAAATACCCCTTAAGCCCTTAATACCTGTACCCCTAAAAAAATTCATTAATACTGTTTCAATATTATCATCTGCATGATGGGCCGTAAGTAGTTGATTTACCGGGTGAATAGCTAAGTTTTCATCCAGATTTTTTTTGCTGTTATCTAATATTTGATAAAACCATTGGTACCGCAATTCTCTTGCTGTTTCTTCTATTGATTTCTTTGCTGACTTTGCAATAGCAAGCGTATCAAATTTTTTAACTAAAAAAGAAACGTTGTATTTGGATGCTACTTGTGCTACAAATGCTTCATCCCGGTCACTCTCCTCTCCTCTTAATTGAAAATTGCAGTGTGCAATTACAAAATTATATCCTGCCTGTTGGCAAAGTTCGCAAAGTACAACAGAATCTACACCGCCACTAACAGCTAGCAATAGCCCATCATTTTTTTGAACAAGATTTTCTTGTTGAATAAACTGTTTAAATTTTATTAGTAATTCCATTTGTAGTGAATGTTGGTAATGCTGCAGCTTTTTAGCAATAGCCTGGTTTTTTTGGAACAATTGGTTAAACCAATCTTTTGCAGTTAAAAAGCTATTTTGGCTTCCAACTGCAAAAGCTGCTTTAAAATAGCTGATTGTAGGATAAACTGTAACAAATGCAAAAGTTGAGTAGCCTGCTATTCCTCCAAATCTTCCAATGCGCCCTGCAACTCATTATAGGAATGATTGTCAGCAGCTTTTTTCGCCTCCTGCATTCCTCTTTTATATACCCGGATAGCCCGATCAAAATCTGCAACACGCTCTAATAATTTACCTAAATGATAATAAGAACCAATATAACTCGGTTCTCTTAATAAAATTTCGTTAAAAAGTTTACGGGCTTCCTCATCATTATCTACCTTAATGTATTCAAGCGCAAGCGCATGTTGCAGAAAACTATCCTTGTCGGATGTTTTCATATATTCCAGTAGTTTTTCTATCCTGCTCATGTTGTAATTATTTTTTTTGGTAAAAGTGTAAAATATCGCTGGTTCATTTATCTTTGTATTAGTTGCATAAACAACCTTTTTAAACGATTTTAAATTATCTCTTGCATGAAAATTTTAGTTTGCATCAGTAAAACGCCTGATACCACTGCAAAAATAGCCTTCGTAGATAACAACACGAAATTTGCTGGTGATGCTGTTGTTTGGATAATTAATCCTTATGACGAATGGTACTCACTAGTACGAGCTATTGAATTAAAAGAAGCAGACGCTTCAACCACTATTCACCTGGTAACCGTTGGTGGCGCAGATGCTGACCCAATTATACGTAAAGCACTTGCACTTGGTGGCGAAGAAGCCATAAGGGTAAATATCGATAGCAATGATAGCTTTTATATTGCCTCGCAAATAGCGGCTGTAGCCAAAGAAGGTAAGTACGATTTAATTTTTACCGGTAAAGAAACCATCGATTACAATGGCGCTTCTATTGGGGGGATGGTAGCAGAGTTACTTGATCTTCCTTATATTTCTTTTGCCAGTAACCTTGCATTAAACGGTAACGACATTACTGTAGTTAGAGAGATTGATGGCGGCGAAGAAACCAATGTAGTTGCATTGCCGGCAGTAGTTAGCTGCCAAAAAGGGATGGCAGAACAGCGTATCCCTAACATGAAGGGTATTATGGGGGCAAGAACAAGACCGTTAAAAGTAGTAGAACCGCAGGCAGTAATTCCATTAACCTCTATTGCAAGTTTTGATTTACCGCCAGCAAAAGCAGGTGTTAAGCTGGTATCGGCAGATAACCCGGCAGAACTGGTAAGACTATTACATGAAGAGGCTAAAGTTTTTTAAACTGAATAATTAATTATTCAAATACACTGTATCAATTATCAATTTAATTATCAAACTATATGAGCATATTAATCTTTTTAGACAAGGCCGATGGCCACATTAGAAAATCATCTTTAGAAGCTGCAAGCTATGGTGCTGCTATTGCCGCCCAAACTGGTACAGTAGCAGAAGCCATTGTATTGGGCACTATTACAGAAGACCTTTCTGATATGGGGAAATATGGTATTTCAAAAGTTTATACTGTAGATGATGCCGTTTTAGATGAGTTGGATGCGCAGGTTTATACAAAAATATTGGCACAGGTAGCGGCAGCAACTAGTGCAACCGTAATTGTATTCTCCAATAATTTGGTGGCTAAAGCTGTAGCGCCAAGGTTGAGTGTACGCCTTAAAGCCGGACTGGTAACAGGTGCTGTGGCTTTACCAGCTACAAGCAACGGTTTTGTTGTAAAGAAAAATGTTTTTAGCGGAAAAGCATTTGCCAACGTAAGTATTGATACTGCTGTAAAAATCATAACACTTAATACAAATACATTTTCATATTCAATAGGCAATGGTGCTGCAGAAGTAGTTCCGTTTGCTGCAACTATTGATGTGGCCAACGTAAAAGTAACAGCAACCAACAAGATAGTGGGCGAAGTTTCATTAACGGAGGCAGACATTGTAGTAAGCGGCGGACGTGGATTAAAAGGCCCTGAAAACTGGGCACTTGTAACAGATTTAGCAAAACTATTGGGCGCCGCTACAGCCTGCAGCCGCCCTGTAGCAGATATACACTGGAGGCCGCATCATGAGCATGTAGGCCAAACTGGCATTGCCATTGCACCAAATCTTTATATTGCCATTGGTATTTCTGGGGCTATACAACACCTTGCCGGAGTAAACAGAAGTAAAACCATTGTAGTAATCAATAAAGACCCTGAAGCACCATTTTTTAAAGCGGCTGATTACGGTATTGTTGGTGATGCTTTTGAGGTAATGCCAAAGATTATTGAGGCGGTTAGGGAGTTAAAAAGTCATTAAAATACTTTAAACACAATACAAATTACAGCATAGTTTTTTTTAATCCCATTTTTTAATTTTACTGAAGAAAAATAAGATAAGGAAATGGAAAAGAAAAAACGTTGTAGCAATAATACACGTATGCATCTTCATTTTTTGTATTGGCAAGTTTGCAGTATTGATAAACAATTACTAAAATATTTACATGGGTAAATATTTAAAAAATAGATGGTAATATTTTTAAACAAATTTTTAAATAGCGAGTGCCACCACTGCCAAACCATTCAAAGATTCATCTTACCAGTAGCCTTTCAATCTATTTGAAAGGTTTTTGTTTATTTAGCATGCTGCTTTCGATGACAAAACCAATCAAAAAAACCAACAATCATAGGTAAAACTGTATTTTCTATTTAAAAAATGGCTTAATTTAGCAGCCTTATTATGAAAAAAGTAGAACTGGAAATTGTAGCATTATCGCATAGCATTACACAAACACATTCTTATGCTGTAGTATTGGGCGAAGTAAATGGATTGCGCCGTTTACCCATTGTAATAGGCGGCTTTGAAGCTCAGGCTATTGCAGTTGCGCTGGAACGGATGAGCCCTAGCCGTCCGCTTACACATGATTTAATGAAAAATTTTATGGTTGCGTTCAATGTAGAGTTACATGAAGTGGTAATAAACGATTTGCAGGAAGGCATATTTTACAGCAAATTAGTTTGCAGCAACGAGAAAGATACAGTAGAAATTGATTCCCGTACTTCTGATGCACTGGCATTAGCCGTAAGATTTGGCTGCCCTATTTTTACCTTCGATAATATTTTAGAAAGTGCAGGTATTTTAATGGATAACGACGAAAAAAAGAAAAAAGTGGTTGCCCCCATTACATCCGAAACCGGTGGAAAAGATGATTTAAAAACCTTGTCTTTACAAGATTTAGAAACACTTTTAAATGAAGTGCTAGATCAGGAAGACTATATAAGAGCTATTGCAATACGAGATGAAATTAACAAAAGAAAAACAAGGCTGTAACAGTACAAAGCAATTTTTAATAAAGGAATATAATTTATTTTTATGCCTAAGAAAAAAATAATAAGGTTTACTGATATTGAAAAAGGAAAAATTTATAAACTTTACACCGAGCATACAATTCCAAAAAAAGAATTAGCAACAACATACAACTGTTCACTAAGTATTATAAAAAACCTGATTGAAAATTATAATTCTCCTTTACTCCACCTAAGGTTGCATGCAAAAAAAAATGGAATTGTTGAGCCAGTCAGCTATGCAAACGAAAAATGGAAACAACTTATTTATCCTACCAGAACAAAGTACGAAGTTTCTACCCTTGGCAGGGTAAGATCTTATTATCCAAATCCCGAAATACCCGTAATAAACAGAGGCATATTGCAAGCTGGTTTTCTTTTTCTCGATTATTACAACACCGAGCAAAAAAGGCGAATTAAGTTGCCTTTTCATATAATTGCGGCAGATCATTTTTTAATCAAAAAAACACCTGAACAAAACAGGGTTTTACATTTAGATTATAAAAAAGCAAACAACAGGATAAGTAATTTAAGATGGGGTACAGATGAACAATTGTATGCTCATAACAACAAAAACCCTGCTATTAAACTAGCAAGAGACAAAGCAAATGCCGGCAGAACATTGGGCGCAAAACTTAGCCTTATACAGGTAGAGCGAATTAGAAAATTAATAAATGACCCGAACAGAAAAATTACAAAGCAAAGAATTGCTGCCATGTATGGCATTACTCCTATGACGCTCTATCGCATTCAATCGGGCCAAATATGGGGTACAAAAGGTAACCACCAGCCTTATCAAAAAAAAATAGTTGTTAGGTTAGATAGTAATATTTTACAGGCCATAAAGAAAAAACTTTCTAAAGAGGATGCAGTACAATCCGGCATTGCAAAAGAGTTCGGTGTAAGTACTTCTGTAATAAACCGAATAAAACAAGGTAAAACTTATAAAGATTAAATAAATATCCTTGGTAGTATTTCCAAATTGTAAAATAAATATTGGGTTGCGTATCGGCCAAAAAAGAGCGGATGGCTTTCATAATCTTGAGACTATATTTATTCCATTACCGCTAAATGATATGCTGGAAATTTTACCAGCTACAAAGCAAGCAGCTACACAAATTATTTACAGCCAATCCGGCAATACATTTGATGGTGCCGAAGCAGATAATATTTGTATAAAAGCCTATCATTTGTTAAAAAGAAGTTTTTCACAATTACCTGCCATTCAACTGCACCTTCACAAAGCTATACCTACAGGTGCAGGGCTTGGTGGGGGCTCGGCAGACGGCGCATTTACACTTTGCCTCTTAAATGAAGTTTTTAAGCTGAACCTATCTACCGATCAACTAATTAGTTATGCCCTGCAGCTTGGCAGCGATTGTCCTTTTTTTATCATCAATAAACCCTGCTTTGCCACGGGCAGAGGTGAGTGTTTAACCCCTGTTTCAACCAATCTTGCCGGGTATAGTATTGTTATTATTAATCCGGGCATACATATTAATACCGGATGGGCTTTTGCTCAACTCAGCAAGTATAAAGCTGCTTTGCAAACACAAGTGCAGCCCAACTTGCAGGCTGCTGTACAACAGCCTGTAGCAAGCTGGAAAAATTATTTGACCAACGATTTTGAGCTTCCAGCTTTTAACCAATACCCTGTACTAAAAACCATAAAAGAGGGATTATATAACCAGGGTGCTGTTTATGCAGCTATGAGTGGTAGTGGCAGCACTATGTATGGTATTTTTAAAAAAGAAGAAATACCCAATTTTGATTTCCCCTCCGTTTACTTTATAAAAAAAATTCCATTGCAATAACATTTCAATAACTATATGCGATATTAAACCCAGCTTTTACTGTTGAATTAGTAACCTGGGTTTCAATACAATAAAAACCTGGGTTTCAGGTTATTTTTACCTTATAATAGTACACTATTTTTAGGCAGAAAAAGTTCTCAAAGCTCAATAATTACAATAGTATAACACCGTAATTGCATTATAACTGCAAAATCTGGGTTAAAACAGTGCCACTAATCAATTAAAAGCGTTTTTATATAATTGTTTTTGATAAATTGCAACACTCAAAAAAATAAAAAATGAATAAATTTTGTTTCGTACTTAGTGCATACCTTTTAATAAGCCTTGTTGGATTTGCCCAAAAAAAATCAACAGAAGAAGTACCCAAAAACTGGCATCAGCTAGATAAAGACAGCACAGGGTATTATGGCATTAGCTTAAACAAAGCCTACAGTTTTATAAAAACAAAAAAATTAAAAAGTAAGCAGGTAATTGTAGCGGTGATTGATAGTGGGATAGATACCCTGCATGAAGATTTGAAACCCATTTTATGGACCAATAGCAAAGAAATACCAGGCAATGATATTGATGATGATAAAAACGGTTACACAGATGATGTACATGGATGGAATTTTTTGGGAGGTAAAGATGGTAGAAATGTAAAAGAAGATAGCAACGAAGGTGCAAGGATTTATAACAAGCTAAAAGCAAAATACGGCAGTTTAATACCTGACGAAACTTCAATAGATGAGGCACAGAAAGCGGAAATAGCTTTATACAAAAAAGTGCAGGAAAAAATTGCAGGTAGTATTAACATGGATGAAATTTCTTTTATAAAAAAATTGATGCCTAATTTTTTAAAGGGCGACTCTGTAATAAGGCAGGAACTTACAAAGCAAGATTATAATTGTACTGATCTGGAAAAATATACCACCACCAATACAGATGCCAAAAGAACAAGAGGGTTTTTATTACAAATGTGTAAAGGAAACGGTACTAATGATATAACCAATATTCAAATAATTGAAGAGTTTGAGGGCCAGTTGAGAAAAGCTGATGGTGTAAACAATGCACCCAAAGAATATAGAAAATTAATAGTACAGGATGACGAAACAAATATAAACGATCGTAATTATGGCAATAATGATATTATGGCAAGCACACCAATGCATGGCACCCATTGCTCAGGCATTATAGCCGGCATACGAGACAATGAAAAAGGGGGAGATGGTATTGCAGACAATGTACGTATTATGATGTTACGTGCTGTGCCAGATGGAGATGAACATGATAAAGATATTGCACTTGCCATTCGGTATGCAGTAGATAATGGCGCACAAATTGTAAGCATGAGTTTTGGCAAAGACTTTTCGCCGGAAAAACAGTGGGTGGATGATGCAGTAAAGTACGCAGAAAATAAAGGTGTGTTATTAGTACATGCTGCTGGCAACGATTCTAAAAATATTGATAGTTCAGATAACTTTCCATCGGTAAATTACCTTGATGGAAAAAGAGCCAGCAATTGGATTACTGTTGGCGCAAGCGGCGATCCTAAAAATGGGGGCATTACTGCCAATTTTAGCAATTTTGGAAAAAAAGATGTAGATGTATTTGCGCCAGGTGTTCAAATTTATGCAACCATACCCGGCGGCAATACTTATGGCAAATTATCGGGTACAAGTATGGCTTGTCCGGTAGTGGCAGGTACAGCGGCCTTGTTGCTGGAGTATTTTCCTACATTGAGCGCAAGGCAGTTAAAATATGCTATAGAAAAATCTGCAACAGTACTTGATGAAGAAGTAAATATACCTGGCACCGATGAAAAGGTTAAACTAAGTGACCTTAGCAATACAGGTGGCTTGCTAAATGCTTATGCCGCCGTAAAACTAGCGAGTACTTTAAAAGGCGAACGCAAACCACTAAAAAAAGAAGTATTGCCAAAACCAAAGTTGATAAGAAAGAAAAAAAGATAGTTTTTTGCGCCAAATATTTTTTTGCCGGACAATTGTCCGGCATTTTTAATGATATAATATATTTTTAAAAATCCGAAGGAATATTAATTGTAATTTTTAAATAGTCATGAACAAAATAAACTTTAGAGCTACACCCCAAATTAAACATTATGCAAAACCCATCGCCAACAAATGCTCCGGGCTATTTTCAACGCTATGTTGATCAGGTAACAGAAACTGAATTATTTACAGCACTCGATAACCAAACTGCTGGTATTTCTGCATGGCTCAACAGTATTACTGAAGAAAAATCTACCTATGCGTATGCTGCCGAAAAATGGACAATAAAAGAATTACTACAACATATTATTGATACCGAGCGGATTTTTAGTTACCGGGCTTTATGTATTGCAAGAGGTGAAAAAATTACCTTACCCGGGTTTGATGAAAATGAATATGCAGCCAACTCAAATGCAAATAACAGAAGCTGGAAAAGCCTTGTAGCGGAGTTTTTGGTGGTAAGGCAAAGCACCCAAATGCTGTTTAACAGTTTTACCGAAGATGCATTAGAAGTAGTTGGAACAGCTGGCAGCAACAACCTACGTGTAAGAAAAATAGGCTTTATATTGGTGGGGCATTTTAACCATCATAAAAAAATAATTGAAGAGAGGTATTTGTAATTGTTTATTAATGATAAACAACCATTTGTTACAGGTAATGAAGATGTATGATAGTCGTCATTTGCAAAAACGACATAAATTTATGTGGGCGTGCAACTGTATTATTATTTTCATTGTCAAACTAAAAAAACTTATGAATTCAAAAATTCTCTTTGCAGGATATTTTATTGCAGCCGCTTTGTTTTTTTCTTGTACCAAAGATTCCGCTTCATCTGAAAAGTCTACAACAGATAGTTCATCGGGCTATGCCTCTGTAAGATCATCCAGCTCAAGCGGTGGGGGACAGGGTGGTAATGCTTCCGGCGTAATTACCGCCGGAGAATGGAACGACTTAGCCCATTGGGATTTTTGGAAAACACTATTACTGAAAGATACCATAAAACAAATTCCGTCTATTTGGGGAATTTACCCTAAAAATAAAGTAGTCCTGGTTTTAAAAGACATTAATAACAACCCTATAACCGATGCAAAAATCACCATGCAGTATGGCGGTAATACAGTTATTAGCAAAACAGACAACTTTGGTAATGCAGTACTATTTGCCGGGTTGTACGAGGCCAATAGTATACTTACCAACTTCACTTTACAGGCAAATTATAACGGACAAGTATTTAATATAGGTTCTTTTTTAAACGATGGTGCAACTATTTATAAAAGTATTCCTGTAAACAAAATAGCAACCAATACACTCGATATTTTATTTGCAGTAGATGCCACAGGCTCTATGGGGGATGAAATTTCTTATTTAAAAAGAGAAATACTGGATGTTATTAACCGATCTGGCGCACAGTTGCCCGGGGTGCAAATAAATATGGGCAGCATATTTTACAGGGATTTTGGTGATGAATATGTAGTACGATCTTTTCCTTTTACAAGCGTTAAACAGCAACTCGTAAATTTTATAAACTTACAGCAAGCCGAAGGTGGTGGCGACTTTCCGGAGGCAGTAGATGAGGCTTTGATAGAAGCTACGCAAAATATGCAATGGAGCAGTAATGCAGTTAACCGCCTGTTATTTTTAATATTAGATGCTCCCCCTCACAAAGAACAGGTTAATGTGGAAAAGCTGAAAACGGCAATAAAAACGGCGCAGGAAAAAGGCATCAGGATAATCCCTATTTCGGCTAGTGGCATAAATAGGGAAACAGAAATACTGTTACGGTCATTATCTATAAGTACCAACAGTACTTACGTTTTTATTACCAACGACAGTGGTATTGGTAACCCTCACCTTACCCCTACAGTAGGTAATTATACTGTTGAATTTTTAAATAACTTAATGGTACGGTTAATTACTAAGTACGGTAAAAATTAGGGGAGAAAAGTAAGTTTATAATAAAATAGCACATTTCAAATGTAAAATAGTTTATATTTATTCGTAAAAAGTATAAATTTTTATACCTAAGTTGCAAATGCAAAATATTTAACAATGATTACAACCGAAGCGAATATCAAAATTACACGGAATAGAGGTAAGCTTATTTCTATTTCGGTTTTCATGCCTATTTGGAATAAGCAGTCTGAACATGGCAATATACTTGTACAAATCCCTTTACTTGGAATTGATACAATTGCAAATGATGAAAAGGATGCCGAAAAAGCTATAGATGAAGCAATCGCCTCTTTTTGTATTGTTGCGGAAAAATTTGGACTGGGTATTGAAAAAGAATTGCAGGCATTAGGATGGATATCGGTTGAAGGAGAAATTGGTGTACCCACATTAGGATTTAATGTTTCAGATACAGATGTTATGCTGGAAAGGCTTATGCAAACTGGTGAAAATTATGTTAACCCACACTTAGAGATAGCTGCATAAATATGCCTGATAGTCATTATCCATCTACAGATATGTAGTTTATACAAGAACATATAGTAGCAAGTGGAAAACTCGTAAAAGATGGTATTGTTAAATTTGGTTCTACAACAACTTTTGTAATATCTGGTCCACAAGCAGTTTATAAAAGGAGTATTCTTGTTAGAGAATTAAAACCCGGTCAGGTTAGTTTTGAACAAACAACTGGACTAGCAATTAGATTTTCATTTATTGGTGCCTTATTGAAATGGTTGGAAATTAATAGAAACTGGAAAGAAGGTGCTTATATTATCCCAAAAAATAAGACTGACGATAATTCATGAATTTTGTTTTGTTTAATGGATAAAAAATTTGAATACTTTAGCTGAAATGGCTTTTCGCTTTGTATAAGACTTTATGCAGTAAAATAAAATTATATAGCTTGGATAAGTAAATAGTTTTACCAATTATTAATTTGTTAATTTAAAACTGCAAACAAGTAGAATTCATGAATTGAGAAAGCTATGTGTTTTATTTTTAAAAAATTTAATTTAATGGATTTATAGAATATTCTACAAAAGTTTATGGTACGGTTAATTACTAAGTACGGTAAAAATTAGGTGAGAAAAGTAAGGTGAGTGGATTGATATGGTTGAAAAAATACGCCTGTCAGCATTTTGTACCACCACTCATTTATAATCTAATTATTAAAAAAGTCCATTTTACTACCCGCTCTATAGAGCAACTGTTTAAACATAGCGTTTTTGATTACAATCTATTCAGTAATAAAATCCCAACAAAGCTTACCTGCCCAAAGGATGCCGGATAAAGCGCCCGCCCGGCTGAATGTTTCACGTCAATGAATCGTTCTGATTGCCGTTCGGAAGGGGAAAGCCCCGTAACGAAGTGAAAGGCTTGCAGTGAAAGCCGGAACCGCAGTTGAACAACGAACCGCTGCCGATAGCCCCCGATTTTATTTATTTACGAAGTAAATTTTCTTTTTACAGTACCAATCTGCACAATTAACTGCTACTATTGGGGTGCAGTACCTTTTGTATTAACTACTTTTACTGTATAAATTGCTGTATGAATATTGATAAAAATAAAAATGAAGATGCCATGATACTTGCCTGGAGTGAGGTAAGGCAGTTTTTGGAAAAAATATACGAAGGAGGTGGCAAAAAAGCGATAGAAAAACAACGGGAGCGCAACAAACTTACTGCAAGAGAAAGGGTAAAATATCTTTGTGATACAGACAAGCCCTTTGTAGAAATTGGTGCATTTGCTGGCTTTGAAATGTATGAGGAACAGGGCGGTTGTCCTGCCGGTGGTACAGTAAGCGGCGTAGGTTATGTAAGTGGCAGGCAATGCGTAATAGTAGCCAACGATCAAACTGTAAAGGCGGGCGCCTGGTTCCCTATTAGCGGTAAAAAAAACTTGCGGATGCAGGAGATTGCAATGGAGAATCATTTACCGGTGATTTACCTGGTAGATAGTGCGGGAGTTTACCTGCCAATGCAAGATGAAATTTTTCCGGATAAAGAACATTTTGGTCGCATTTTTAGAAATAATGCAAAGATGAGCGCTATGGGTATTACGCAAATAGCTGCGGTAATGGGTGCCTGTGTGGCGGGTGGAGCTTACCTGCCCATAATGAGCGACGAAACATTGATGGTAGAAGGCAACGGCTCCATATTTTTGGCCGGATCCTACCTGGTAAAAGCGGCTATCGGTGAAGATATTGACAACGATACATTGGGCGGGGCAATTACCCATACTGCCATCAGCGGTATTGCCGACTATCGGTTTGAAACGGAGCATGCCTGCCTTGACCATATAAAAAAAACCATTAGTAAACTTGGCAGTGCAGCCAGTGCCGGCTTTAACAAAATAAAATCTATAGAACCTGCACAACCTGTTACGGCTATTAACAGCATTATGAGCCAGGGCAATACCCGCCCATATAATATGGTAGATATTATTGAATGTTTTGTAGATGCAGATAGTTTTAATCAGTTTAAAGAAGATTATGGCAAAACGATTGTATGCGGCTATGCACGGGTAGATGGCTGGGCGGTAGGGATAGTAGCCAATCAGCGGCTGATAGTAAAAAACAGAAAAGGCGAAATGCAATTGGGCGGTGTTATTTATAACGATAGTGCAGATAAAGCGGCCCGGTTTGTAATGAACTGTAACCAGAAAAAAATCCCCCTGGTTTTTTTGCAGGATGTTACAGGCTTTATGGTAGGCAGCAGAAGCGAGCACTCCGGCATTATAAAAGATGGGGCAAAATTGGTGAATGCAGTAGCTAATTCCGTGGTACCAAAATTTACATTTATAATAGGAAATAGCTATGGTGCAGGCAACTATGCTATGTGTGGCAAGGCTTACGACCCAAGATTTATTTACGCATGGCCAACGGCTAAAATAGCTGTAATGGGTGGCGATCAGGCTGCCAAAACTTTGCTACAAATACAGGTGGCCTCCTTAAAAGCGAAGGGAAAAGAAATTACGCCTGAAGATGAAAATAAATTATTAAAAGAAATAACAGACCGCTATTCCAAACAAACTACTACCTATTATGCCGCTGCAAGGCTATGGGTAGATGCCATTATTAATCCTTTAGATACAAGAATGCTACTAGCCGAAGGTATAGCTGCTGCTAACCAAAATAAAGATATTGCTGCGTTTAAAACCGGGGTATTTCAGGTATAAATTTCCCACTTTAGAGTATGGTAAAGATAGTAACCACTTCTGTTTATAGATTACTCAATTTGCTGCTATAATTGCCTGCTACAGAACATTTGTAGCAGGCAATTATCAAAAAAATCATATTTTCACCAATTAAAATTCTGCAAGAATTAATTAGCTTTAAGAAATTATGAGAAAAAAAATTGTACGCTACCACTTGCTATTTTCTTTGGCAGCCATAGTTTGTTTGCAAGCCTGTAAAGATGACAGCATACTTACTCAACCTTTACCAATTGCCGACCAAACCTATACTGAGAGCTTTGATAACTATCAAACTGCCTATAACAAGGGATGGAGAACGATTAATAAAAGCAATCCGGTGGGCCGTAAATGGTTTGACGCTGCTGAAACACCCAACTTTGGATCGTTAAATTATTTGGCAACCTATTATCCGGAGTGGAACCAGGCACAGTATAGTTTAGATCCGGCTCAATTCTCAAATGTAGCATACCCAAACAGAATTTGGGAAAAAGCTTTTGCATCACAACTTGGTTCAAATGGTTATGTAGCTACCAGCATTGCAAGTTCCTCTGTAATTAACACAGGGTTTGCCCGTTTTGATATAAGCAATTGGTTAGTATCGCCAGAAACCATGATTCAAAATGGAGATAAAATTATTTTTTATGCTTACAGCAAAGGGTTAGCCCGCCTGCAGGTTTGGGCAAGCCCTGTAAACAGTTTAAATGTGGGTTCGGGCATTAATAATACAGGCGATTTTACCATTAAATTACTGGATGTAAACCCAACCTATGCAAAAAAAGAAACGAACCCTGCCAATGCCTTCCCTACAGCATGGACAAGGTTTGAAGCCGAAATACAAGGCTTGCAAAAACCGGTATCCGGAAGATTTGCCTTTAGATATTATATGCAGGATCAAACGCCTGTAGCCGCTACATCACCAGATCCGGCAAATTATGTTATTACTGTTTACAACGAAATACACAAATCGGTAATTGGTATTGATGAAGTAACATTTAAAAGCACACATTAATCTTTTGTTACAAAAAAAATTATGAAAAATAATATTGCACTTGCATTTACTGTAATTATTACCGCCACAATTTCTATAACAGCCTGTACTAAAGAAACTGCCGCAGTGGCATCTGTAGATTACTCTTTTTCTGAAGGGTTTGATACCGTAAGCAAAGCTGTTGACAGAGGATGGGTAATTGCAAATAATACCAAACCAATTGGTACTATGGCATGGGTACAAGGCTTTTTTTATGCATCCCTTTATACGGGCAAGTTGGGTATTAACGCATATAATTATGTAAATACGGGTGGCTTTGCCGGTAATAATCCTTCTTATGCCGGTGCCGATTTTATAATGACAACAGCAGACTGTGGCAGCGGCAGTAAAGCCGGTTGCAGCAATTGGCTTATATCGCCAGAGGTAGTTATAAAAGATGGAGATAAGGTAAGTTTTTATACCAGAACCTACGAAAACCCAGCCACTGGCGCAGACAGGTTAGAATTGAGGATAAATACCGCAAATGGCACTGCCAATGTTGGTAAAGACAGCAACAGCATCGGAGGATTTTCAAAAGTGATTTTAGATATTAACCCAACGTATTTGCTTGATGGCGCAGGCTCTTACCCTGGTGAATGGACAAAATACACAGCTACTATTGCAGGTATGCCGGTAGCAAAAAAATCAAGAATAGCCTTTAGGTATTATGTACCAAATGGTGGACCACTTGGTGCTAATAGTGTTGGTGTAGGTATTGATCAGTTTAGTTTTATTGCTAATTAAAAAATAAGGTTGCTGTTTTAGTGCACGCTTTTACCTGCTATTGATACTAAAATTTATACATTGTGCTGTCTTTAAAAGGCAGCCTTTTTTTAACCACAACTTTAAAATATACAGGCTGTCCTTTAGTTTGTTTTCAGCTTTTTACGATAGTGTAAAAACATATTCTACAGTTGACTATTCAGAAGGATTAGCATTCAATTAAGACAAGAGTTTAGGTTTTTTAGGGGCTGATAGAAGTCAAAAAGTATTTTGAAAGCCCATAATTAAAGTAGTTAAATGCTGTAATAGCATTTTAACTACAAAAACTAGTTTAAATAGTGTAATAAAGCTTTTGCAAAAATGATATTCAACAATATCTTTTATAAAACAATCACCAATATTAAAATGTATTTTAAATTAAGGCAGCAACAGGTGTTTGGCGAAGATACCAACCACAGCCTGGCCTCAGAATGTGACACCAACAACCGAAATAGGGTACGAAAATTTAAAACATACCCCGCCTTTATAAGTTGGCTTCCATTAAAATTGCTTATAGTAGTTATTGCTATTTTTACAGCCTGCAAGCAGCCAAATAACCAAAAAAACAAGGATGAAACGGCAAAAAAAACAGCCTTTATAGCCATTACCAATGCTAAAAAAGTATTAAAAGATGGTACACTTGTTACCAGGAGTGATGATGATTTTGAAAGCCTTACCCTACAAAATTTTTCAGTAAAAGATAAAGCCTACTCACATAGTGGCATTGCATTTAAAGAGGGCGAAGAATATGTAGTATATCATTGCATGGCAGGTATCGAAAACCCGGGTGGAGCCATGCGAAGAGATCCCTTTGATTCTTTTGTAAACCCAACGCAAAAAACCGGTTTTGGCATTTTTCAATACAATCTTTCAACAACTGAAATAAAACATTTTCACCATTTGATACAAAAAGATTTTATAGCAAAAATACCTTTTGATGAAAGCTTTAATTTATTGAGTAATGATAGCCTTTACTGCTCAGAAATGATTTATAAAAATTTGAAAACTGCCAGCAATGGCCGGGTAATTTTGCCAATTACTGTAATTCATAATTTTAAACCTAAAATTTTTGGCTATAAGTTTAGCAAAACATTTTTTTCAACATTTGAATACATTGGTATAGACGATTTATACCTCAATACATTTTGTAAAGAATTAATAAGGGTAAAGTATTAAACATGGAACATATTTCACTATACACAGATGGCTCATCGAGAGGAAACCCAGGCCCAGGCGGCTTTGGAGCCGTATTGATTTGGGGAAAGCACCGCAAAGAAATAGCGCAGGGATACCGCCGCACTACCAACAACCGTATGGAACTGCTTGCTGTAATTGAAGGATTAGAAATGATTAAGAACAGGGCTATACCTGTAGTTGTATATTCTGATAGCCAGTATGTAGTAAATGCTGTAGAAAAAGGCTGGCTTACCACATGGATTAAAACAAACTTTAAGGGAGATAAAAAAAATCCTGATTTGTGGAAGCGCTATTACACCCTTAGCAAGGAGTTTAGTGTGCGGTTTGTTTGGGTAAAAGGTCATGCTAATAACCCCATGAATAACCGCTGTGATGAATTAGCAACTTCAGCGGCAGATGGCAAAAATTTATTGATAGATGCAGGCTACGAAGCTTTAAGCTAATACCTGGTACAAATTATTTATAGTACAATCTTTACTTCGCATTTTTGAAAGATGAATATTTTTTGTTTACAGTAACCATTGTTTACCCAAGTTGCAGCTATTAGCCCTAAAGAAGCGGCAAACACTGGTGTTCCAAAAAATTTACTGCAGTTTTGTGTACTACATTTTTTTGTTGATAAGTGAATATCCCAATAGGCTGTTCTGTAAAAAAATACCGTTGCTGGTAAATTACCGTTGTTACAAAACGGAACCTGTTCTAAAAATGCTTTTAGGCAACATGAGAAAAAAAATTATTATTTACCTTGAATTAAACCCAGGCTTTGCAGATAAAATTTATTACCGGCTTGTTACTAAAATATTATTAACCTCCCAACTAAATCAACAGTATAACCTGTATTTAATTTAAAAAAATCTCATCTATAAATGCCCAGCCGTTTTCGCCCCTGCCTCTGTGCCAGATAGGTAATTTGCTTACAGGAACTACAACTATTTTCATGCACTTTACTGTTACCGGCAAAAAGTTTACGTCGTAACCTTTCATGTAGCCTATCGCATCTGTTAAGGGTTGCGCA
>JBBQTZ010000048.1:0-23068 GCA_038234405.1 Chitinophagales bacterium | reverse complement strand
CTTTTTTCGAATGAAAACATAATAAGATTTTCAATAGCAAAATCCGGATTCAACTGCAAAATCGGTTGTAAAGTTTCTAAAAAACCATCCTGTAATTTTTTATTGAAATATATTTTGAAAAAAACAGTGAAAAATGGTTACTAATTTGATCTTTGCACCAGTAAACTTTAAACAAAAATCAACAAAATCTCCCGCATTTTGTACTAGCAATAAATTAAACAACTAATGGTTCAAGCTTATAACTTTTTAGCATCCTGGCAACTATTTCCTGAAAAAGGTATGTATGAAAGTATGAACAGGCCAAAATCTGGTATCTACAAAATTGAATCTGTAGAAAAAAAGGAATTATGCATTAGTCAAAACTGGGTAACCTTAGAAAACCAGGCATTTACATTTGATTACCAGTTAATTGCAGATGGAATTGAGCATAATTTTGAGAACCAGGAATTTGCAACAACAGCAATTGGCACTTTTTCAGATGCACTTAATCTTGAAATTATTTTTAAAAATAATAAGGAAGAAGTACTTGGCATACGCCACGAGTTAATGCCCAATGGCTATTTAAAAGTAACGCAATCTGGCATAAAACCAGATGGCACCATGTACAACAATACAGAAATTTATCATAAACAATTAAGTGTAATACCGTATGCAACTTCTGTAACCGGAGCTGTAATTAAAGCTACTGAAGAAGGTGTAATAAGGCATAAAGCACTAACTGCGATGGAAGAGCAAACCAATATGCAATTGGAGCAAATTCGCAAGCAGATTGAATTACTCGCCATACAAGCTCAGGAAATTCAAATGAGAAAAGAATTGAGTATGATTATTTACAGTGCCAAACTAAGCTTTGTGCCGGTTATTGGGCATACCTACTTTTTATATGAAAAAAAGGATTCTTCTCATACCTTATCATTAATTAGCCCTAAAGAATATGGAAGTAAGGCTGGCCCATACAAAGGCTTTTTAGCACCGGTTAGGTTATTGGCTGATCATACCTGGATAGAAGTGTAGCAACTTCTACTACTTAATTTTGCATAATCCACAAATATTTTACCTTAAAGGAATTATAAAATTGTAGAAGAAATATCACTTTCTACAAAACTAAATTTTTCCCTAAAAAAAGGTAGCATTAAAGTTTTATAAATATTTTAGACACAAAGTTTCTTAACATTTGTTAATAACTATTTATCTAATTCATCAATAGCAAAATCATATATTTGGTAAACCGATTTTAAGCCAAATTGCACAACCAATTTTATCAAATTAATTTAAACCATCAGCACATTGACAGAAACCATCATTAATCTTGAAACCGTTAACCCAATTGATTTTTTTGGCGTTAACAATGGCAAACTCGACATTTTAAAAAAGAAGTTTCCATTATTAAAAATTTTAAGCAGAGGAACACAGGTAAAGCTAAGTGGAGCACCCGAGCAGATAGTAGATGCTAAAGAAAAGATAAACCTTATAGTGCAGTACATTGAAAGAAACGGGCACATGAGTGAAAATTATTTTGAACAAATTTTGGGAGGGGATGATCAGCAGGTTGTAGATAATTTTGTAGAACGTAACCCCAACGATGTATTAGTTTTTGGCCCCAATGGCAAAACGGTAAGAGCCCGTACTGCCAATCAAAAAAAGATGGTGACTGCAGTTGATAAAAATGATATTGTATTTGCAATTGGGCCGGCTGGTACAGGTAAAACTTATACAGCAGTTGCTTTAGCAGTTAGGGCTTTAAAAAATAAATCAGTAAAAAAAATAATTTTAACAAGGCCGGCTGTGGAAGCAGGTGAAAACCTTGGTTTTTTACCTGGAGATTTAAAAGAAAAAATTGACCCGTATCTACGTCCCTTATATGATGCACTTGATGATATGATACCTGCAGATAAACTTGGGTATTATATGACTACAAGAACAATAGAAATAGCACCATTAGCCTATATGAGAGGCCGCACACTAGATAATGCTTTTATTATTTTAGATGAGGCTCAAAATACCAATGACGGTCAATTAAAAATGTTTTTAACCAGAATTGGAGCCAATGCAAAAGCAATTATTACCGGAGATCCTACTCAAATAGATTTACCTAAAAATATGCGAAGTGGTATTGATAAAGCTTTGAGAATTTTAAAAAATGTAGATGGTATAGCCCATGTAGAACTAGATGAAGAGGATGTAGTAAGACATAAGTTGGTAAAAGCCATCATTAAAGCCTACGAAAAGGATAAGGATAACGACCCTATCCATGAAAGGAGAAGTTGAAATTGTTTGTAGAATAATGTTTGTAAATTAATTTATGCCCATTTTTTTTTAGAAAAGGAATTTGTTTTACTAAATAAATAAAAAACTATATAATGAAAAATAGATTCACAAATATCCTTTTGGCATGTTTTGTCTTTTTTATTACCAGTTGCAATAATACCAGCAACGACCCAAAAGTAACCTTGAATGCTTTTTTAGATGCGATGTATAAAAAAGATATGGTGGCTATAAACAAACTAACTACAGCAGACAGCAAGGGGATGATTGAGATGATGGAAAAGGGAATGCAAATGGCATCAGATAATAAGGAAACTGAAAAATATGATAAGCAACGAATGGAGATTGGTGAATCTATTATAGAAGGTGACAAGGCAACTATCCCAATAAAAGACAAAAATTCTGGCGAAAGTTCAAAATTTATTTTAAAAAAAGAGGGTGGTATTTGGAAAGTTGCGTTTGATATGGCATCTATTATGGAAATGGCAAACGAGAAAATGAAAGAAAAAGGATTTAATGCAGATAGTCTTTCTACAATGATGGATGAAATGAAAACGATGAATTTAGATAGCTTGGCAAAAAGCTTTAAAAATAATCCAGCTTTTATAGACTCATTACAGGAGGCATTAGAAAAAATAAAAAAATAAAAAGTGTTTACAGTTGAAAAGGCATCCCTTGTAGGATGCTTTTTTAATATTGATGTAGCAAAGATGTTTATCTTTAATTATGAAAAAAATTTATAGTTTGTGTTTGTTAAGCATCATTTTAGTAAGTAGTTGCAATACCAAAAGAGAGATACCCAATACAGATATTGAAGTAACAAGGGCTTTTATTAAAGATATTTTAGAAAATAATTTTAAAGAAGCTACTGATTTTGTGCTTCCTGAAGATACCAATGACCAATATTTAAGTTTATTTAAAAAATATTTTGAATCAAAATCAAAAGAAGAACTAGAACAATACAAAAACGCTGATATCGTTATAAACGAAATTAACAATATTAATGACAGTGTTACAATTGTAAATTACTCTAATACTTATAAAAAAAACGAAAAAAATAAGGTAAAAGTTGTAAGAAAAAACGGACAGTGGCTGGTAGATTTAAAGTACACTTTTCCAGGAAATCAGTAGAGCTTTTTCAATTAAACCATCTATTGATATACAGTTTTACTTGAAGCCAATAGGCGAATTATTTAATTGCTGTATAAAATTTGACTAATTCGAGAAGCTACAGCAAATTTCCCTCATGACTAATTGATTAAAAAAATCACTTTCATTATCAATAAAAACAAAAAATTATGTATGTACTTCATCCCTGGCATGGTGCTCATTATGGCGATGCCTCACCTGCAATTGTAAACGCACTGATAGAAATTTCTCAAGGTTCCAGGGCTAAATATGAAATTGATAAAAAGACAGGCTTGCTTCAATTAGACAGGGTTATTTACTCATCATTTCACTATCCTGTAAATTATGGATTTATTCCACAAACATTGGGCGAAGATGGAGATCCTTTGGATATACTGGTAATATGCAGTGAAAGTATTCAACCACTTTGCCTTGTTGAAGCTACCGTAATTGGCAATATGGAGATGATAGATAATGGAGAGAAAGATGATAAGATTATTGCAGTTGCTACTAATGACCCAACTGTAAATCATTTTACTAATGTAAATGAATTGCCCAAACATTTTATAGCTGTACTAAGGAATTACTTTGAAAATTATAAAGTGCTTGAAGATAAAAAAGTTGAAATTGATGAATTTCAAAATAAAAAAGCTGCTTTCAGTATTATAAATAGAGCTATTGCCCATTATAAAGAAAAATTCCCCTTGGTTGAAACGATTTAAAATGTAATTATGGATATTGAAACCACCATCATTTTGATTTTAATAGGAATAATTGCAGGCATTTTAGGTGGAATGGTTGGCGTTGGTGGCGGAATAGTAATTGTACCCGCTTTGGTCTATTTTTTAGGATTTAATCAACATACAGCGCAGGGTACTTCTTTAGGACTTATTTTACTTCCGGTTGGCATTCTGGGCTTTTTACAATACTATTATAGCTGTCAAAAAACTGGACAACCTATTGATTTTAAGGTAATTGGACTTTTAGCTATTGGTTTTGTGATAGGAAGTTATTTTGGAAGCAAAATTTCATTAGGAGTAGAAATAGGTACCGTAAAAAAAATATTTGCCATTTTACTGGTTATTATTGCAATAAAAATGTTCTTTTTTGATAAAGCACCTAATAAAAAAGTAACTACCAATTTTAATGAGGTAAATGCAGCTACCAATTCTTAAGCATTTAACACAATTAATACCTATTATCAAACTATTGTTTGGTATCAATATTTAATAAGCCTTGCATCGATATTATTTTATAAAGAAATATCGATACAAGGTTTTTTAGTGTAAAAAGGTTTTAGTAATATTTTGCAGTTAAAATTGTAACGAGGTTTTCAACTACAAAAGCTGGATTGAATCAAACTCATGCATCGTAATAAACTAAAATATTTTTTTAAGATTCCTTTGTGCTATCTTTTACTGTCAATCTGGCGTAGATATAGCCTAAATACCTAATTTTGCAGCCAACTTTTTCTATGGAGCTATTACATACTAATAATACGAAAATACATAACGAGAGCAGGCAGGGCGAAGCGTTTGCTACAGATAATTTGAATACAATTATTTTTAAAAAACACTTTTACATAGAAAGCTATGGCTGTGCTATGAATTTTGCAGATAGTGAAGTGGTAGCGTCTATTTTACAAAAAAATGGTTTTGGAGCTACCAAAAATGTAGAGGAAGCTGATCTTATTTTTGTAAACACCTGTTCCATCAGAGAAAAAGCAGAAATAACCGTACGCAAGCGACTAACAGAATTTAGATCGTTAAAAAAACAAAAGCCAGGCATGCTGGTAGGCGTGTTAGGGTGTATGGCCGAACGGTTAAAAGAAAAATTTTTACAAGAAGAGAAACTGGTAGATTTAGTAGTTGGGCCTGATGCTTACCGAACTTTACCAGCCTTAATAACCGAAGCTGAAACCGGCCAAAAAGCTATAAACGTACTACTTAGCAGAGACGAAACGTATGCAGATATAGCCCCCATCAGGCTTAACAGCAATGGTGTTAATGCTTTTGTAAGTATAATGAGAGGCTGTAATAATATGTGTTCTTTTTGTGTAGTTCCTTTTACCCGTGGCCGTGAAAGAAGCAGGGATGCCAACAGCATTGTAAACGAATGCCTTGATTTATTTACAAATGGTTACAGAGAAGTTACTTTATTAGGGCAAAATGTAGATAGCTATTATTGGATTGATGAAGAAAATAAATCAACCGTAACCTTTGCCATGTTACTGGAGAAAGTAGCTTTAATAAATCCTTTAATGAGGGTTCGATTTTCTACCTCACACCCAAAAGATATTACAGACGAAGTACTATTTACCATTGCCAAACACGAAAATATTTGCAATTATATTCATTTGCCCGTACAAAGTGGCAGTAGTAGAATTTTGCAAATGATGAACCGTACTTATACCAGGGAATGGTATATCGCCAAAGTAAACAGAATAAGAGAGTTAATACCAGATTGTGGATTATCTACCGATATGATTACCGGTTTTTGTACAGAAACCGAAGAGGATCACCAGCAATCACTTAGCTTGATGGAATACTGCCAGTATGACCTTGCATATATGTATTTTTATAGTGAGCGGCCCGGAACCCTTGCTGCCAGGAGATTTGAAGACGATATTCCTGAGCTGGTAAAAAAAAGAAGACTACAGGAAATGATTGACCTCTACCGTGGGCACTCACTGTCGAGTATGCAGAAAGAAGTTGGAAAAACTTTTAAAGTACTGATAGAAGGCACCTCAAAAAAAAATGAAAATGAATTGCATGGCAGAACAGATCAGAATAAAGTAGTAGTTTTTCCTATAGGAAACTATAAAAAGGGCGAGTATGTTTTTGTGAAAATACATGCCTGCACTGCCGGAACGTTGCTAGGTAAAGTGAACCCATAAAGTACACAAGCATAACATTTTTGTAGTAAAAGAAATACTACTAAACAAACTACCCTTACAAATTAAATTAATTACTTACTGGCGATATACCATAAGTAAAGTTTGAAATTATTTATTTAGTAGAAAATTAATATGGATTTACAAAGTATAAAAAACAGATTTGGCATTATTGGCAACTCCCCTGCGCTAAACCATGCGTTAAATGTGGCTACACAAGTAGCAGCTACAGATTTGAGTGTACTCATAAACGGGGAAAGCGGTGTGGGTAAAGAGGTATTTTCACAAATAATACATGCACTTAGCGCCAGAAAACACAATCCATTTATTGCTGTAAACTGCGGTGCTATACCAGAAGGAACTATTGACTCTGAATTATTTGGCCACGAAAAAGGATCTTTTACTGGTGCTATAGATAGCCGCAAGGGATATTTTGAAACGGTAAGCGGTGGAACTATTTTTTTAGATGAAATTGGCGAATTACCACTTGGAACACAAGCAAGATTACTTCGTGTGTTGGAAACAGGTGAATATATAAGGGTTGGTAGCAGCAAAGTACAAAAAACAGATGTACGGGTAATTGCAGCATCTAACAGAGAATTGCTTGAGTTTGCACAAACAGGCAGGTTTAGAGAAGATCTTTACTACCGCCTAAATACGGTACCAATAAGGGTTCCGGCATTAAGAGATAGAAAAGATGATGTACCACTTTTATTTAGAAAATTTGCTGCTGATTTTGCAGACAGGTACAAAACTTCGCCTGTACAATTAAATGATGATGCTAAAAACTTAATAATGGCCTACACATGGCCCGGCAACGTAAGGGAGCTTAAAAACATTGCAGAACAAATTTCTGTTTTATCAAAAGAGAAGCAGATTAATGCTATTGAATTACAGCATTTTTTACCAGAAAATAATTTTAATCGATTACCAGTGTTGGTAGGTGGAAAAAACGCAGTAAGCCAGCAGGAGTTTGCCAATGAAAGAGAAATATTGTACAAACTTTTTTTCGATATGAAAAAGGATGTAAATGAACTGAAAAAAATGTTCTTTGATATTTTGCAAAACCCATCTATGGGGCAACGTATGCCCAAATTTAATAGTAACGACGGTATAATCCCCTCCGATATTAAACCAACTATGGTAAGTAATAATTTTGGGCAAAACAATCAGCCTGTTTTTATTAACCAAAGTGGAGATGATATTCACCATTTAGAAGCTATAGAGGAATCACTCAGCATAATGGACAAAGAAAAAGAACTGATAATTAAAGCCTTAAAAAAACATCGTGGCAAACGAAAAGATGCAGCAGCAGATTTGGGTATTAGTGAAAGAACACTTTACAGAAAACTGAAAGAATATGACATTGAGGAGTAAATGCTACCTCATAAATCAACATAGCAATTTATATTAAAATTAAAGTAAGTAAAAAAGTATATGATATCAAATGAAAGCTATTTTCCTAAACCAATAATAAGATCAGTAGTGCTTGTATTGGTACTATTTATTTTTGGATTTTCTACCTGCAAATACTCCTTAAAAGACACTTCGCCCATACCACCCGAAGTAAAAACTTTTAGAGTTAACTACCTTGTTAACAAAGCCAGGTATATTAATCCGCAATTGAGTCCGCAGTTAACGCAAAAATTAATGCAAAAAATTATTGGTAATACCAGGCTAAGGCAAACCAATGATGACAATGCACATTACGATATTAGTGGTTATGTGTCAGATTATAGTGTTACCACAACCGGCATTTCGGGCAATACAGCAAGCAATAACAGGTTAATGGTTTCTTTTCATCTTGTTTTTAAAAATAATTTAGATGAGAAAAAAAATATTGAAACTGATGTATCTAGCACATTCGATTTTAGCGCACAAAAAAGCCTTTCAGAAGCAGAAAATGCTTTAAATGAAGATATTGTTAGAAATTTAGTAGATGCAATTTTTAATAAAATATTTTCCAACTGGTAATATTACCCAGTAATAACAAGTAAAAAATGAAGTTTATTTTTAAAATTTAGATTTGAAGAATGGAAAAATATAACCAAATTTTTAATAGTATTTTCAAGCAATCTTTATTTGAGGAAAGTAATAAGGCTTTGGTTGAAAAAGCAACCTATGAATACCCGTATTTTTCTCCCGCTAATTTATTTTTATTACACTTTTCAGATAAAAATTCAATTGCTTATGCCGAGCAGGCAAAAAAAACAAGTTTACTATTTAATAACAACTATTGGCTAAATTTTCAATTACTTGAGTTAAGCAGTTTGCCGAAATACATCACTTCTAATGAAATACAGCCCAAACAATTTACAGAATTACCAAAAGAAGATATTAGTTTATTAGCATCTGAAATAAATGAACCAACAATAGCTGCCAACGCACTTTCAAATGATACAGGAAATGAAGAGTCAATTATTTTTACCAGCATTTTTGAAGCAAACGCAATAGAAGAACAGATTAATGTTACAGAAATAGCAACGCTGGAAGACATTACTACTGTTGAAGATGCAGGTAGAAATATATCAGAATTCACAGAAGCAACTCCAGAAGCAACAACAGAAGCAACACCAGAAGCTTTAACAGAAGCCTTAATAGAAACTTTAACAGATTATACTAATAACGAAGCCAAAAGTAATATCCATCAAATTGAAGCTATTACACCAATTGAATTAAATAAACCAACAAACAATACTATAGAAATCCAAACAAACATCCAACAACAGCAAGTAGAAATTAAGAATGATGACACTGAATTAACTGTAGCTGAGGAAGAGTTACCTATTATTGAGGATAAATTACTTGTAAAGGAAGAAGAGTTACCCGTTGATGAGGATAAATTACCTGTAAATGAAGATGAATTACCTGTTGATAAAGATGATTTACCCGTAGAGGAGGATAAATTACCTATAAACGAAGATGAATTACCTGTTGCGGAAGAAGAGTTACCCGTTGATGAGGATAAATTAGCTGTAAATGAAGACGAATTACCTGTTGATGAAGATGATTTATCCGTAGATGAGGATAAATTACCTGTTTCGGAAGAAGAGTTAGCTGTTGATGAGGATAAGTTAATTGTAAATGAAGATAAATTACCTGTAAATGAAGATGAATTACCTGTTGCGGAAGAAGAGTTAGCTGTAGATGATGATAAATTACTTGTAAATGAAGATAAATTAGCTGTAAATGAGGATAAATTAGCTGTAAATGAAGATGAATTACCTGTTGCGGAAGAAGAGTTACCCGTTGATGAGGATAAGTTAATTGTAAATGAAGATGAATTACCTGTTGCGGAAGAAGAGTTAGCTGTTGCGGAAGAAGTGTTACCCGTTGATGAGGTTAAGTTAATTGTAAATGAAGATAAATTACCTGTAAATGAAGATAAATTACCTATAAATGAAGATGATTTACCTGTTGATGAAGATGATTTACCCGTAGATGAAGAAGATTTCCCGAATAATAATTACGAGAAACCGGTAGATGATGAAATGAAGCTAGTGAGTTTAAAAATTGCAGAAACTTTGTCTGCAATTACAACTGAATCTATCGGCAATAAAGATACCATTCCTTTTGAACCCTTGCATACAAGCGATTATTTTGCAAGTGTAGGAATAAAATTATCAGAGGACGTAAAACCCTCAGATAAACTCGGCTTACAGCTAAAAAGCTTTACACAGTGGCTCAAAACAATGAAAAAAATACATGAAAACCAGTTAAGGGATACTGCCTTTACAGATTCTAAATTAAATATACAAAACGAAAAAACTATTCAGCAACTAGCTGAAGAATCCAACAAAGAAAATCAGGTAGTAACAGAAGCAATGGCAGAAGTATTGGTACAACAAGGTAAAATAATGAAGGCAGTTGAGCTGTATGAAAAATTAAGTTTGCTTGATCCCTCGAAAAAGGTTTACTTTGCTGCCAAATTAAAACAATTAAAAGGTTAGAAATATGTTAGTATTATTTGGAATTTTAGTGATTCTTTCATCAATTATTTTAGGTTTTATCGTATTGGTGCAAAACCCAAAAGGTGGTGGTCTTTCAGGTACATTTGGTGGTGTAGGTAACCAACTTATGGGTGTAAAGCAAACTACCGATGTACTGGAAAAAGGTACCTGGATTTTCGCTGCCATAGTAGGTATTTTGTGTATTATATCACCTGTTTTTATACCAAAAAATGCAGGCGCATCTTCAAAAAATGAAGAATTGATTAACAAAGCCCCAACATCGTTACCTGCAAATACAGCTCCATTACCGGTAAAATAGTAAATCTTTGATAACATTATTGATACCTCGTCATTAAATGACGAGGTATTTTATTTTTTACTTTCGTCTTATTTTTCATTCTTATTTTTCATTCTTATTTTTATACCCATGCGCAAACAAAGGGCACTATTAACAGCTTTATTCTTTGTCTTTATCCTATTGGGGATATTTTTTGCATGGTTAATTTTTGGCCCTACCACAGTATTTGAAGAAAATAAAAAAAGCTTTTTTATAAAAGCTGGCAGTAATTATTCTAAAGTGGAAAGAGGATTAGAAAAAAACGGGTTCGTAAAAAACAAGCGTATTTTTAATACAATTGCCATGCTTTTAAAATACCCAAACAATATAAAGCCCGGAAAATATGTATTTCAAAAAAATGCCAGTATTTATAGCATTTTAACTACCCTTCGTTCAGGTAAACAAACTCCTGTAAACCTCGTAATTTCAAAAATTAGAACAAAAGAAGAATTAGCACAAAAACTAGCTGCCAATTTTGAAACAGATTCCGTTCAAATTATAACATTCATAAATAGTAAAAATTCTTTGCAGCAATTCGAGCTAGATAGCAATACGGTAATGACGGGCATACTCCCAGGCACTTACAGCATTTTATGGGATACGCCCTTTCCGGAAATTTTCACATCGATTTTTCAGCAACACGAAAAATTTTGGACACCAGAAAGAAAAAAACAAGCAGCAAGTCACAATCTTACCACTACGCAGGCTTATATTTTAGCCAGTATTGTAGAGGAAGAAACAAATTTGCAAGATGAAAAAGGTAAAATTGCAAGTGTTTATTTAAACAGAATAGAAACAGGTATGCGATTAGGAGCCGACCCCACGGTTAAATTTGCCTTAAAAGATTTTAACCTTAGAAGAATTTATCAAAAACATTTAAAAGTTGTGTCACCGTACAATACCTACCTGGTAAGTGGATTGCCTCCCGGACCTATTTGTACTCCATCGTCCGCTACAATAGATGCGGTATTAAATTCGCCGGCTACCTCCTATCTTTATTTTGTGGCAAAAGCAGATTTTAGTGGGTACTCCAACTTTGCAGTTACGTATGCTGAGCACTTGCAATTTGCAAAAGCCTATCAAAAAGCATTAGATACTTTAATGAAGAAAAAAGCAGCAGCAACTAATTGATAATAGTTTAGCTATAAAATGAACTGAAAAATTGGATATTTATCAACATGTTTAAACAAATTGCAACCTTTTTATTTAAATATTTTAAGCTTTTTTAAGTTATAAATTCAATAACAATTGACAAATATAGAACGCATTATATTTACAAGTCCGCCAGTAGCTTTTATAATCCGAAAGACAAAGTTGTTATACTTGCCGGGTTTTGAAGGAGTGCCATTTTATGATGTGATGGTATTTTTTTTTAAACAGGTAAAAACCGTCGGGTTAACCGAAAGAGCTTCTGCCGTTGCCTATAATTTTATTATGGCCATCCCTCCTTCCTTTCTATTTTTATTTACATTAATACCAAGCCTTCCATTTATAAAAAAGTTAACCATTAAAAGAGAGCTGCATGCATTGATAAGGGACGTGGTTCCAAATAAAACTTACAATAGTAATTTCATCAAATTTGTTGATTCTTTTATTGATGACTCCAAAATTGGATTACTTTCTTTTGGTTTAATTTTAGCACTGTTTTTTGCCTCCAATGCTATGATGGGCCTTATGCGTTCTTTCAACAAAAATTACATTGGTTTTACAAAACGAAAAGGTTTTTTTGGAGATCGTATTATGGCCATCCGGCTAACTGTTTTACTATTTTTATTGGTATCAGGCTGTTTAATTATGCTAATTACGCAGGGCGCTGTTTTAAAGCTGATTGGTATTAAAAGCGCAGTGCTAAGAGATATTATTTATTATGCCAGGTGGATAGTAATTGTAGCCTTGGTTTTTTACAGCATAGCCTTTATTTACAAATATGCTCCGGCTGTTCACAAGCGATGGAAACTTGTTTCTCCGGGAACTATTTTAGCAGCATTTTTAAGCATCATGGCTACTGTTGCCTTCTCCTATTTTGTAAATAGTTTTGGAAAATACAATGCACTATATGGTTCTATAGGTACTATTATAGTTTTAATGGGAGTTATCTATATAAATTCCCTTGTTTTAATTATCGGCTTTGAGTTAAATGTTAGTATTAAATCTTTAAAGTCTATTGCCGACCAACGGAATATTGACGACAAAAAAAAAGCTACTACGTAACTACTATAAAAAAGGTAGATAAGCTTGCTTACCATTTACTACACTGTAATGACTTAAAAGTTTTTGTAATGTGAAATAAAGCACAGCTTTCAACTGCAAAATTGAGGTTTAACTTTTAAAAGTTAAAATACTAATTAACCTGGAGGTTGGTTTTGCAATTACAGGTTGTTTAAATTAACTTTGCATGTAACTTAAAATTAAATTGATTGTTATAAAAAAATATCAAAAAGAAACATTTAAATTTTAAATAAATTATGGCATACGATGTAATTGTTTTAGGCAGCGGACCCGGTGGCTACCCGGCTGCAATCAGAGCTAGTCAGTTAGGTAAAAAAGTAGCAATTGTAGAAAAAGAAAGTCTTGGTGGTGTATGCCTCAACTGGGGTTGTATCCCTACAAAAGCATTGTTAAAAAGTGCACAGGTATATGAATATGCCAAACATGCGTCAGATTATGGCATCACTATTACAAACCCAACACATGATTTTGGTGGTGTTGTAAAAAGAAGCCGTGGCGTAGCAGATAAAATGAGCAAGGGGGTTCAATTTTTATTAAAAAAAAATAAGATTGATGTAATAATGGGCTATGGCAAATTACTTGCTCCGGGCAAACTTGAAGTAACAGCAGCTGACGGTACCAAAGCCATTCATGAAGCTAAAAATATTGTAATTGCCACTGGGGGACGGGCAAGGCAATTGCCCAGCATGCCCATAGATGGTATAAAAATTCTTGGTTATAGAGAAGCAATGGTATTACCAACCCAGCCAAAAAGTATGATTATTTGCGGCAGTGGCGCAATAGGAAGCGAATTTGCTTACTTCTACAACAGCATGGGTACCAAAATTACTATTGTAGAATTTATGCCAAGGATAGTGCCGGTAGAAGATGAGGATATTAGCAAAGAACTGGAAAAGCAATACAAAAAGCAGGGTATGGATATTATGACCAACAGCGAAGTGCTGAAGGTAGATACAAGTGGTGAAGGTGTAAAAGCCACTGTAAAAACAGCCACCGGCGAGGTAGTATTAGAAGCAGATATTTTATTAAGTGCTGTGGGCGTTGTAGCCAATATTGAAAATATTGGTTTAGAAGCATTGGGAATTAAAACAGAGAAAGGTAAAATAGTGGTAGATGCATTTGGCCAATCGAGTGTAGCAGGTATTTACGCCATTGGAGATTGCACAGCAGGACAGGCACTTGCACATGTTGCAGCTAAAGAAGGTATCAATGCAGCAGAACATATTGCAGGCCATCATCCTGACCCTATTGATTACAACAATGTACCGGGTTGTACGTATTGCACACCAGAAATTGCTTCGGTTGGTTATACTGAAAAAGCGGCTAAAGAAGCTGGCTACGAAATTAAAGTAGGCAAGTTTCCATTTATGGCAAGTGGCAAAGCCAGTGCAGCAGGAGCTACCGATGGTTTTGTAAAAGTGATTTACGATGCTAAATACGGCGAGTTTTTAGGCTGCCACATGATTGGGATGAACGTAACTGAAATGATTGCAGAAGCGGTGGTTGCCCGTAAACTGGAAACTACAGCTCATGAAATTTTAAACGCCATACACCCACACCCTACCATGAGCGAAGGCCTGAAAGAGGCCACAGCAATGGCTTACGGCGAGGCGATAGATGTATAAAAATAGCAGATCACTTATAAGTAAAAAGGATTACACTATTGCGTGTAATCCTTTTTTTATTTTCAAGGCAATATTTTTTAGGCTAGATTTTGCTTTATTATTTCTTAAATACCTTCTTCAACAAATCGTTCACCTGCGCTGCAGGATCTTTTCTAATTTTCTGCTCCTCCAGGCTGATATTGTAAAACAAGCCTTTTAAAGCATTTTCTGTAACGTAAGCAGTAAGATCAGTATTTACAGGTGCTGATGAAAACATGTTGTATTTAGAAAAAACTTCTTTCCAATGTTTGGTAGCATCTACTTTTATTAGTGAAGCTTCTATTACCGGACGAAATTTTTCTGTGAGCTCTGCTGTAGTGGTTCTCTTTAAATATTCAGTAGCAGCAAAATCACCACCCTTTAATATGGATAAGCCATCAGATACATTCATACTTTTAATTGAATTCCAAAAAATATTACCTATCCCACTTGCCGCATCTTCTGCTGCCCTGTTCATAGAAAGAATGGCTTTATCCACTACGTTGCCCATGCCCACATTGCGTAAACTTTGCTCTACTTTTTTGGCTTCTTCCGGCATTAAAATTTTTATAGCTGCATCTTTAAAAAAACCATTTGCTGAACCCAGCTTTTTTGCACTGCTATCAGTTCCTACCCTTAGTGCTTCTTTTAATCCGCTGATGATATCATCATTACTCAAACCATTACCAGCAGCACTTTTAGCGCCAACTACCTGATCTAATAAACTTTTTTTAGAAGAGGTATCTTTCTTAGTGGCTTTATTTAAAAGGCCCTTTAAACCCTGTGCAGAAACTATTGTTAATGAACTTGCAAATACTAATGCAGAAAGGATAATTTTTTTCATAGTTAATTTTTAAGTTAGAAAACAAAATTAATGCCACCAGAATTAATATGGGTAAATTAGTTTTTACCTTTAAGCACTTTAACAAATTACATTGTATGCCACAATTATCCATTTGGGAAAAAGAAAGTTTTTTTGCTCCGCAAGATATCATCATTATTGGTAGCGGTTTTGTTGGATTGTGGAGTGCGCTACACTTGATTGAATCCAATCCCAATAAAAAAATAACCATACTGGAACGTGGCCTTATACCCACCGGAGCAAGTACTAGAAACGCTGGATTTAGTTGCTTTGGCAGTCCATCAGAATTAGTGGCTGATGTAGCAGCTATGGGCGAAGATAAAATGTGGCAACTAGTAGCAATGCGCTACAAAGGATTGCTGCAAATACGTCAGCATTTTGCTGAAGAAACCATTGGCTACGATTCGCATGGTGGATATGAATGCTTTACCAAAGATTCTAAAGATTGGGAGGCCTGTGCAGAGAAAATGGACTGGCTCAATAATGGTTTACAATCCATCACCGGCGTGCCATCCATATTTACTATTGCAGATGAAAAGCTTAATCAGTTTGGTTTTGAAGGCTTTGAGCATTTAATAGAAAACCCATTGGAAGCTGGCCTGCATGCTGGTAAATTGGTACAGGCACTACTACGAAAAATACAGGGATTGGGCGTACAGGTACTAACTGGCATAGAAGTAACAGGCTACACAGAAAATAACCAATCAATCACAGTAACAACCAATCAACAACTAGAATTTAGCTGCCGGCAACTACTGCTTTGCACCAATGCGTTTACAAAAAAATTATTACCTCAGTTGGATATCAGGCCTTGCCGCGGACAGATTTTACTTACAAGCCCAATACCAAACTTTACAATAAAAGGCACTTTTCATTTTGATGAGGGCTACTATTATTTTAGAAACCTTGATGACAGGCTATTGCTTGGCGGTGCAAGAAACAAGGCTTTTGACGATGAAGCCACTGAAACAATAGATACAACTGAAATAATACAGCAAACATTGGAGGAGTTTACCCGCCGGCATTTATTACCAGGCATCAACTTTACCATTACAAACAGGTGGAGCGGTATTATGGCAATGGGCAACGATAAATTACCCATTGTAAAAGCTATCAGCAACCAGGTGTATTGTTGTGTACGCATGAGTGGGATGGGTGTGGCGCTTGCCCCCGGCGTAGGCGAACAAATTACTGTGTTGATGAATGAAAGGGGGTAATGATACTCTTTTATGGCTAACTAATGCAAGTAATAGGGAGAATCGCTTTTCCTCGCTACAGGTAAACTTGAATAATTAAAAAATGTATTAAAAAACCTTACCTTTCAAACTGTTATTGAAAAAAACAAAATGAATTATGAAACACTCCATGAACAAACAAATGCAATCCTCAAAGGAGCTGCCTACATTAACAGACTCTTGGTGGAAGAAGAGAGAGGACGGAATGCAGGAGGTAAAAGAAATGTTGAAGCATCCCTTATCGTTGCAACAAATGAAAGCGCAAACCCAACGGAACAAAATGATGTTAAGAGAGAAGCTCAGGAAAATCTCTTAGAAAATTATGCTCTTAAAAATAAATTATGGTTTACAGCAGCATCATTTAATGTAGATGATCTTATAGGGGAAGGGGCAGAATCAAAAGTATATCCTTCTCCAAATAAAGGATATGTTAGAAAAGTAATAAACTACCGACGGTATTCCAACACCCCAATGGATTTTTTAGATAATCGTATTTCGCTTCATAATTATCTTTTTCCCGATACTGCTTATATACTAGCTGGATTTACAAATACTGAAGATTTTACAGGAAAAAAGCAATTTGCTTTTGTAGTGGAACAAACATTTATACAAGGTCGATATTTAAATTCATATGAACATCAGTACTTTAAAGATGAAATGAGAGGAGAAGGCTGGAATTACGAACTTGAAAATTTTAAACCTTTATTATTTTCAAAAGATTACGTTGTCAGAGATTTACACCCAGAAAATGTACTTCTCACTAATAAAAATAGTTATAGTTTTATTGATCCTGTTCCTTCTTTAAACACAGCTGATAGTGGATATAATGGAACAAGAATTTATGGTAATGGGGAGGTAATTTATATATTTCACGCAGGCGAATGAGTCTCTCCCACTAGGGCAGGACTCCGTCCAATGTCTTCCCTGTTACTGATCCCGAAATTGTGTAAGCAAGCCAAACTCCTCCTTGTTTTGTTCGTGAAATTTTACAGAAGAAAATTTATATTCCGCAGCACTATTGCACAATAACCAATGAGGTTGCATTGGGTTTAAATGCCCATAAATGCTGCTATTTATTGATGGTGATAAGTCAAGCAATAAACTTCATTTAATTACGTGTAAAAATTGCGGTGGCCTTTATAAGCGAACTCACTTTCTGTCATGATTGATTGTGTTTGCCGAAAGGTATTAAGAAACAGCAAGTGGGGTTTCTTGTTATTGATAGTTTTACTTTTATCGAAGTGGTGTTCGGTGAGGGTACCGAACACCGAGGTAGCATTTGAATATAAATTTTGACTTCAGCACAATCGCTCCGCTCCTATCTTGCTTCCGGGAATACCGCCTAAGCCGGCAATAATCATGTTGGTTTTATTAATTGTACGTTTGTTCCTGAGGGCTTTACTTACCCGGTGTGTTTACAAAATACATATTTATTTCGCCCTTACCTTTTACCCGGATGCTACCTCTAGGTTCGAAACTAAAATTATTCTTAGCCAGTTGGAAAGTTTCATCCGAAACATTAATCCTACCGGTTTCTGAGGCTTGTTCCATGCGTGCTGCTGTATTAACGGTATCGCCCCAAATGTCGTAAGCGAATTTCTTTACCCCTATAATACCTGCAATTACATTGCCTGAGTGTATGCCAATACGTATGTCCAGTGCATTTGGATTATCACGCTTGCGATTTTGAATAAATTGCAGTATGTCAATTGCTGCCTTAACAGCGTTATTGGCATGGTTTTCATCTTTCAAAGGCAATCCACTTACGGCAAGGTAGGCATCGCCAATTGTTTTTATTTTTTCCAAACCATAGCGCCCCATGATATTATCAAATTCAGTGAAACAAATGTTTAATTCAGTCAGCAAATCCTGAACACCAATTCGTTCTGAATTTGCTGTAAACCCAACAAAGTCGGTAAATAATACCGATACCTCATCGTAGTTTTTAGCAACGGTTTTACCATTTGCCTTTAGTTCCTCTGCCACTTCAAAAGGAAGTATGTTTAACAGCAATTCATCGGATTTTTGTTTTTCTTGTTCAATGCGTTTGTTATCCTTGCGCTTTTGAAGATAAGACCAAGCTGTAATACCCACCATTATTAAAGCCAATACAGCGCCTAGTATCGACATATTCCGCTGGTTTCTCGATCTGGTAAGTTCGGCTTGAGCTACTGCATCTTTTTTTTCCTGTTCAATTTTTTTTATTTGCCGCTCCTGTTCAAATCGTAACGTGATGGCATCTTGCTCTTGTTTGTATTTAAATTCAATTTCCCGTCTCTTTAAATCTTCTTCCAATAGTAGTCTCTTCTTTTCTTCTTCCGTTTTAGCGAGGGCTTGTTTCTGTTCAAATTCAACCTTTAAAGCTGTTAACTCAGCTTGCTTCTGCAATTCCAGCCTTTTGGTTTCTTCTTCAAGCAGCAATTTATTTCGCTCTTTCTCCATGGATATTTTTGATTCCAGGTCAGAAAAAGATTTCATCTTTTCGAGATCGAAAATACTGTCTTTCATTTGTGTGGATTTATTCAAGAAATAAAGGGACTGCTTAAAACTATCTACCTTTTCAAATGCCTTTGAAAGAATGGCATAATATTCAATATCGTTTTGGTTTAGAAATTGCTGATCTTCTTTTAGATAAGATCGAAGACTTGGCTGTAATTTTTGTAGGTAATTGCGTAGTTGTTCCTTTTCAGCATTGGTGTAAGATTTATCTCCTTTAGCTTTTACCAAAAAATTCATTTTGTTTACATTAGTGCGGTGATCTATGGTTTGATACCATTTACTTTCAGGATCTACCATTTTAAATGCTTCTTCATTCCATTTTTCGGCGGTTTGCAAATCCCCGTCTTCTTCTTTCTGTAAAGCGATAAAATTTAATAAATTGGCAGCCAAATTTTTATTTCCAATAGACTTATATACTTCAATTGCATTCAAGTAATGGACGTATGCAGAATCATTTTGTTTTACATTAATATAATCTGAACCAAGTTGCCTATATAAATCGGCGAGATATTCTTTTTGATAGGTGGAGTTTATATAAATATTCAAGGCATTTTTACTAGCTTCCAGTGCCTTTTTATAATTTTTTGTATTTCTGTATAAACTGGCCAATGAAACGTAGATAGTGGTTTTATATATAGGGTCGATTTTTTCAGAAAACACAACGTTTTCTTCTACAATTTTCAATGCATCTGCATATTGATTTTTATAGGTGTAAATAGTTGCAACGGTTTGAAAAGAATATTGCATAGACCAAGGATCTCCAGTTTTTCCATCTCTAAAAAACTCTATGTTTTTTAAAAAATATGCAAGCCCCTTGTCCCAGTTTTTTGCAACATTTATATAGTAGCCGCCATACAATGCATTTATTTGTGACCTGGCAACATAATTATCAGAGTTTTCAAAAATTGGCGCTACTCTAGGCAGATAATCAAAACATTCCTGGTATTTATCATAATAAAAATAAGTTTGGCAAAGTATCAACTTCAATTTATTGGCTTCGGTAATTTTGTTGTTGCTTTCGTACATGTTTACCAGCAGGTTACCATACTTTATTCCACTATCCAAATTGCGATTATTAATATATTCATTAGCCAGTGATCTATAGAGCGTTATAGAATCCAACGTTGTCTTTATATTTTTCTGTGTGGCTTTAATAGAATCTATCTTTGATTGAGCAGATAAAACACCATTTAGTAGATTGAGAAAAATGAAAAATGTGTACAATAAGAATTTGAAGTTGTTCAATTGAACCATAAATAAAGAATTATAAAGTCACTCAAAAAAAGCCGCCCGTTTGCAGCTTAAAAAAATTCAAGGTAAAGATAGCCGCCTAAAAATTATTAGAAAATGAAAACCGATTTTATCGCCTAACGCATCCCTTCATTATTTGTTTATATTTTTTGAAAAGTTAGATAAGGAATGAATTGATAATGAGACATCACTTATTGAGTGGCCAATTAGAGGAAAGGTGTTGGTTTATTCACTTTTGGATTTTGCAAATTTTACCTCCGTGGGCGGTGGCCTAACCGAAAACTACATAAGTTAGAATACCTCCCGAAAATGTGTGAGCAGCCCAAACGCATTCTCGTTTTGTTCGTAAAATTTAGCAGAAGAAAATCTTTACTCCGCAGCACTCTTGCACAATAACCAATGAGTTTGTATTGGGTTTAAATGCCCATAAATGCTGCCATTAATTTATGTTGATTGGTCCAGCTATAAACTTCATTTAATTACGTGTAAGAATTGCGGTAGCCTTTATAAGCGAACTCACTTTCTTTTATGGTTGAATGTGATTGCTGAAAGGTTTTAAAAAACAGCGGTTGGGGTTTCTTATTATTGTTGGTTTATGCTTTCTTGGAAGTGGTGATCGGTGAGGATACGGACCACGGAGGCAGAGTACGAAATACTAAAACTCTTTTATTTCTTTTGTCTTTTGAGGACATAGAAATAAAAGAGTGAAAGTTCTAAAACACTATGCTTTACTTTTGCTCAACAGTTTTCTTCAATAGGTCTAAACCTTGTTGGTTAGTTTTTACCATTTCTGCTTTTGCACCAAATAACCAAAGAAAAAATGCATCCATTAATTCCGATTCAAGTTTAAACTCTTCTTTTACATTTATTCCATTTGGTGTTTCGGTAAAGTTGTAACTAAAAGTTGGTTTAGCAACAAAAGGTTTTTGTATGTCACATTTTTTGCCAATAAAATTTAATTCATCAATTTTAACTATTTCTTGATAGCCCAAATCTTTTCCTTTATTACCCTCCCAATGATATTGAGCTCCAACCGCTCCGTCTGTTCCCTTTACTTGAAATTTTTGAGTTGGGTCTTGTGCTAAAAAAGGCGACCATTTGGGGAAATTTTTCAAATATTTTATCATGTCAAATACTTCTTGTTTGGTGCCCTTTATGGTTGTTGTTGTTATTATTTGTATTGACTTTAAGCCACTTGCCTTATATAAGCCAAACCCTATAAATACAACTAATGCACCTACTATAATTGCTAGTATCATTTTCTTATACATTTTAAAAGTTTTTTAGAAATTACATTGGGTTAATTGTTCTTACTTCTACTGTTCCTCCCATTAAAAGGATAGGGCATTTTTTTGCCAATTCTGTGGCAACTTCCAAAGATTCTGCTTTTAAAACCATATTACCTGCAACCATTTGTCCCTCGGCAATGTGAAAACCATCTTCGGTAGTTTCGTTCGCAAAAATCTTTTTGCCTTCAAAACCTAATTGGTAGGTACTCACTAATTTTCCTTGCATTGCAATGTTGCCAATAAATTCTCCCCATTGCTTTGCCATTTCTTGCAATTGCTCTGGTGTTGGTTGTTCGTTACTTGGTTGAAATCTGAAAAGCAACATAAATTCTGATGTCTGTGTCATAATGATTTATTTTATTTGTTAGTGATAGTGCAAAGATGCAGCGGCACTAAAATATAAAACTTGTCATATGGCAAGAAGTGAAATTAACCTGAAATTTCTTTTCGTATTCTGCTTAAAGATGTATCTGTAATGCCCAAAAAAGTAGCAATATGTTTTAATGAAATATTTTGAACTATATGTGGTTTGTCTTTCAGTAGTTTAAGATAACGGTCTTTTGCCTGGTCTGCAATTAATGAAATACTGTGTTCTTTCAAAGCAAAATAACTACCTACTAAAAGCCCTCTTTGTTGCTCTCTAAAGTTTAAAATGTTATTGAACATTTCTTGGAAATCAGTAAAAATAATTTCCCAACAAACACAGTCGGTTAATGCTTGAATGTTTTCTCTTGTTGGTGCAAAAAAGAATATTAAGGGGTAATCAATAATTACATCTCCTGAACCATACAAATTAAAAGTGATGTCGTTGCCCTCTGTGTCAACTACATAAGAACGAATAAATCCACTTTCTAAAAACCAATATTTCTTTTCTACTTGACCTTCTTTTAGCAAATAATCGTTCTTGTCGAAATTTACTTGCCTATATTTAGGTATAAATTATTTTTAATTCTTTCTGTGTTATTCCACTCGAAGCAAATACTTTATTTAAAAAATGTTTTTCGGCAGTTTCTGTCATATTTAATTATGGTTGTTATTTTTTAGAATGTCGGTTTTAGTACTATCGCTAACGGATCAGGTATTGCTGCAGGCAGGGAATTCATTGCTGTGTGTGCCCCCAACCGCTGATGAATAAAGATATAAGAGTAAAAGATAACAAACAAAAGCCCAGCAAAGCTTGGTCGAGTAGGCCAAAGCATTTCAGCCTCAGCCGCTCACAGATCCGTACGTGAAAGTCTCCCTTCATACGGCTCTTGTTATTCAATCAAAATTTAATTCCTTTTTGCCAGTGAACAAACAGCGCCGTATTTGATTGCACATAGCTTTCGTATTTATTTACGATTGCTTTCTTACTTCTTAGCCGGAACTTTTCCTCAATCCATCTTCGTATTAATTTGTTCAGGTAGAGAAATACATTGCCTGCAACCCGTGGATTAAATCTACTGTAATAATTTAGCCAACCTCGTATTTTGGGATTGAGCTTTACG
>JBBQTZ010000047.1:0-23098 GCA_038234405.1 Chitinophagales bacterium | reverse complement strand
TGTATAAAAGATAAATTCCCTAAGCGTAATTTTTATTAAACTATAAAAAAACAAATTATGAATACAGACAAAATATTTATAGGAGTAATGGCAGGTTTAGCTGCTGGAATTGTAATAGGCATTTTAGTTGCGCCCGACAAGGGTTCGGTTACTATAAAAAAAATTACTGGCAAAGCAATTGATTATGTTGATGAGTTAAAAGAAATACTTACGGACGGTGTAAAAGCCATAACTGATAAAGTAGAAAATATAACCGACAACGCTAATAACCTAATAGAACAAAGTCTTTTTGAAAAGGATAATACGGTTTATACAGAGAGAAATAATGGAAACCATAATCATCAAAACAATTAGATAAAAACGTACAAGAAAAGCAATAGAAAAATATAAATATTTAAAGAGTTAACATGTAAAAAACATCTTGACAGTAAATGTAATTAATCAAAAAAAAAATTATAATAAATAAAATTAAATACAATGAAAAATTTAGAACACAAAGAAGGTGCTATTACCAAATCTATCGAAAACCAAACTGCTAAATTACCCTCAGATACTTATTTGATAGGTGCAGGGATTGCAGTAGCTATTTCATTAACACTAAAATTGATGGATAAAAAAGCGGAAGCACTTTTTGTTGGGCAATGGGTGGCTCCTATATTGTTATTAGGTGTGTATAACAAATTAGTTAAACAACTGGGAAGCGACTAACTCTTTAGTAACAATTTAAGTAGAAAAATCAAACAAATCAAACATTCAAAAATTAAAAAAATGGAAAAGAAAATGAAAAAGTTATCATCTGGCATACCTGGAAAGGTTTTTCTATTAGCAATCTTTATTTCAATTACAACATTCGGATTTACATCCTGTAATGAATCAAAAACTGAAGATCCAAAAGAAGTTGCCACAGAAACCAACGATGATAAATTTGATAATAAGAAAGAAAATGATGCAGAATTTCTGGTAGCAGCAGCAGGCATTAACCTGGAAGAAATTCAACTGGGGCAATTAGCCCAAAAATCCAGCACAATGAAAAATGTGAAAGATTTAGGCAAAATGATGGAAGATGAGCATACTAAGGCTTTTAAAGAATTACAGGCACTTGCAGCCCAAAAGCAAATTACAATCCCAACATCTCTTACAGAAGACGGGCAGGAAGCAAATAAAAAGCTGATGAATAAAACCGGTAAAGATTTCGACAAAGAATATTGCGACATGATGGTAAACGGACATAAAGAAGCAATTGATAAATTTAATAAAGCATCTACCGATGCAACTGATCCCGACATACGTAAATGGGCAACAGGAATGCTGCCTTCATTGCAGACGCATCTTGATAATGCTGTTACCTGCCAAAAGTTATGTAAAAAAATGTAAGCACTCATTCAGAGCTATAATAATCATTTATTTATTCTAACACTAAAAAACAACAAAATGAAAAGTACCACCACAAAGTCCGTACAAAACGGCACACACAAAGCAGCAGCGTCGGCACCCGTAAAAGCAAGTTCTGACGCAGCACAAGGTCTTAGAGATCTATTTGTCGACCAATTAAAAGACATTTATTGGGCAGAAAAAGCATTGACCAAAGCATTACCAAAAATGGTTAAGAATGCAACTACTGATGAATTGGTAGAAGCTCTTAAAGCACATCTTGAAGAAACAAAAAATCATGTAATAAGGCTTGAGCAGGTTTTTGAAGCAATCGGGGAAAAAGCAGTAGCAAAAAAATGCCTTGCCATGGAAGGCTTAATTAACGAAGCACAGGAAATTATGGAATCAACAGAAACTGGTGTTGTACGTGATGCTGGAATTATATCTGCAGGCCAAAAAGTAGAACATTATGAAATTGCTACTTATGGTACACTTTGCACATTTGCAAAAACATTGGGAGAAGACAAAGCAGCATATCTGTTGGCAGAAACTTTACATGAAGAAAAAAAAGCTGACGAAAAGTTAAGTGAAATTGCTGAATCTGCTATCAATGTTGAAGCAGCCGCAATGGAAAATTAAAAAAGAAAAAGATTTTGTACAGGTAATTTATTTCAAACATTATTTAATTAAGGTGAGCAATTTCTAAACAGATTTTGCTCATCTCTTTTCAGTTAAACCAATATACAAAAATGAAAAAAAAATTAGTCAGTTACACCTTTCTTATTTCATTACTCACTTGTGTATCAGGTTGTAAAATCATAAGTGGTATTTTTAAAACAGGAATGGGGGTAGGTGTGTTTCTTGTGTTAATTGTAGTTGCAATTGTTATCTACTTTTTTAGCCGGATGGGCAAAAATAAGTGATAAAATAAAATTTTAAGTATATCAAATGAAAGAACAATCTGTTAAAAAAAGTGGAGCATCGTTTGACAAATTTGCAACAGGTGTTTCAAAAGCAACTGGAAGTACTTATGCTTTTCTCATTGCATTCAGCCTGGTTATAGTATGGGCAATTACCGGCCCAGCCTTTCATTTTTCTGAAAGCTGGCAAATGGTTATAAATACAGGCACTACCATAATTACTTTTCTAATGGTTTTTATAATTCAAAAAGCACAAAACAAAGATTCACTTGCTATACAACTTAAGCTGAATGAATTAGTTGCTGCTCATGAGTATGCAAGTAATCGCCTGGTGGATGTGGAGAATATGACAGAAGACGAGTTAAAAGTGATTCAAAAATATTATAGTAAACTAAGTGATTATACTAAGAATGAAAAAAGTCTGCAGCAATCGCATTCAATAGAGGAAGCACATGAGCAGCACGATTTGAAAAAGGAGCTGGAAAATCAGCTAAGAAAAAAAAGCAGATAGTTTAAAATTTTAATAAAAATAAATTTGGTTCTATAGGATTTTTTGATGTTTTATAAAATAAATCCTGCAGAACTTATTTTTTTGATGTCTGGCATCCTATTATAGGATTGTTCTGGTTTGGAGACAACTAAAAAATTCAAATTTTATTGAGATTATATGATCGTTTCATCACACCAACAAGGCTGGAAAATTATAACCCAACGTTCACACGGGTTACTTTCTGCAATGATCGCTTATCAGTACGATATTGACCTACCCGTAGAAATTATGATGCCTACGCTGCTTGCTATTGCAGAGCATGATGATGGTGTAAACGAAACAAAAGCCCCTCAAAACTTAACGGAAGCGGGCGCACCCAGAAGTTTTATTGTTGCTGACGGAAACACTAAAACCGATTTGACACCAATGCTGAGCCTTATGGAAATTGGAACGTCTAAAAGCCAATTGAATGGATTGCTTACTTCTCTACACATAAAATTTATATACGATGGCGATAAACGCAAAACAGATAAAGGGTTAGATGATTTTTTAAAGGATCAGGAAAAATACCGGGCTACTGTTTTAAAAAATATAAACATACATAAAAAATATGCAGATCGGTTATATCGTTATTTAGAATGGTGCGACGCTTTTTCACTTCTAATTTGCTTAGAGAAAATACAACCTGAGGGAAGAAAAATGGAAATTTCTAAAAGCCCGGATGGAGATATGAATATAGTTTACTACAAACCAAATAAAGAAATTTGTGTAGAACCATGGCCTTTTAAAAGTTCTTCTTTTAAAGTTTTTTATGAGTATAAAATTGTAGAGCAACTTCAATTTAAATCAATAGAAGAATTTAACAAGGTTTATAAAGCAGTAAAGGTACAGCAAGAAGTTTTTACTTTTTCTAAATAGGTAAGTGTAGTTAGGGTACGCCTATTATTTGCTATACCAAAATACTTTTTCTAATCAATTGATATATGTAGCATCTTTTAAATTTACCTTAAATTTTAAAACAGAAACCGTAAAAAACAGGTGTATTTGCAAAGAAGAATAGTAGCTACTAACGCTTGTATGGCATAGAAGACTGTGGTAGAATTTGATGGAGAAGTATGATTATAACGAGGGAGGTTACCTGGGATTTACATGCATGATGTACAAAATTTTTTAAGCGAAGTAAATGTATTTTTTACAGAATGGGGAATTGATAGTAGCCATTTCTATTCTTCAAATAGATGCTTAAAATATTGATGAAGAAGAAGTATGGAAAAGCAATTTTCCGGCCATTTAAATGGAGTATATGCGAAAAATAATCAGTAGGATTGATGATGCAAAGTGATGTAAAAACCTAGTTTCAAAAGCAGTGGCAGATATAGGAACAAGGTACATTATAAAATAATTAAATTAATGAGCTCAATACTGACAACTAAAAATTTTTTTGATGAGTTTACGAAAATAGAATTTTAAAGGAACTGTAAGAAAGACCAACCAACATTTTAATCACTGGCGATTATTATCATTTTTTAACGATGTTTACTTTGCCGCCCACAGGCAAGTTTAACTACTATTTGTGTACTTCCGCATTTGTTTATATTTTCATGCAAGTTTTGTGATTGGATGTAAAACTAGAATGCTTTTATAATCCCTTTTTCAAGTAATTCATTTTTTTTGACAGTTATAATAAAAGAAAATTAATGTCTAAATCTTTGCAATTTCTTTCAGGTGGTGGCGTAATGGGAGAACTTATCCGGTCATTTGATTGGTCTAAAACTACAGTTGGCAGTGTTGATACCTGGCCGCAAAGTTTGCGTATTGCTGTAAATAGTATGCTAGACTGCCCTTTTGGAATGTATATAGCCTGGGGCAACGACTAAATTCAATTATATAACGATGGTTACCGCCCCATTCTTGGCAGTACCAAATATCCTGAGGCATTAGGCATAAGCTCACAAAAAACTTTTACAGAAATATGGCCTACCATTAAACCTATGTTTAAAGGCGTGATGCAGGGTACACCTGTTCACTTTCACGACTTTGCTTTACAAATGAACCGGAATGGATTTTTGGAAGAATGTGTTTTTGATTTCTCTTATAGTCCTCTAAGGTTAGAAAATGGCGAGGTAGGAGGTGTGCTGTTTACCGTAGTTGAAACTACAGAGAAGGTAAAGGCAGCAAAAGCACAGGAATGTACCTGTTTGCCATAAGCCAAATCTTTCCTCACCATCATCATTTGATTAAGTCCTTCTACTTTTGGTAATACAATTTCAATATCTTCATCGCCTTTTTTGATCTTTATACTCTGCTCCGTACAAGCAACCAAAAAATACCATAGGTATCCCTTGCTCTATTAGTATTAGTAGGGCATAAGCCAAAGGTTTAAACCAATTTTCTACAGTAGATTCTAAAGACTGCAATTGTTGTGTGTCGTGGTTATCTACAAAAGTTACGCTCAATTCAGGTTTTATCTGTACTAAACTCCCGTCAAATATTTTTCTTAAATCATAGTCAGCTTTTTTTGCGATGCTTCATAAAAATTAAAGTGTAGCGAAACATTAAATAGTTGGGTAGCACTTTCTATAACATCTAAGTATTTAATTAACGTATTTACATCGGTTTTCCAATATTTACTTACTGTAAAAAAATTGATATTAAACTCCTCCCCTAAATATTGCAGCCACAATTTTATAAATACTGGTGCCATGTGCTTTACAGCATCCATTCTAAAACCATCCACCCCAGTTGTTTCCACATACCATTTTCCTCACTGCTTTAATTCTTCCCGTACGCTTTCATTTCTAAATTCAATATCTGCTCCTATTAAAAATCATAATTGCCAAACTCCTCTTCTATTACATCGTCCCAATCATTCCCATACTCGTTAATAATACTATAAATACTATTCTTACCAATGTAGATCTATTAATTTTTTACCGGTATTCATTATTTTTTAAACACAAAAAGTAAGGAGGATTTAAACCTCCTTACTATTCTTTCAATAATAAATTTCTTTTTTATCAACCTTTTATTCTGTTTCCAAAAATTAAAGAACCAAGAAATAACACTATAAAAATGTAAAAGAAAATTTTGGCAATTGATGCTGCCCCTGCAGCAACTCCACCAAATCCTAAAATAGCAGCTATCACTGCTATAACTAAAAAAATAATTGTGTAGCGTAACATAATGTTTGAATTTATAAGTGAATAATTATTTTAAACTTCAATTAAAAGGGTTTACTACCACTTTTACACAATCATAAATTTTTTTAAAAATATCTTACGCAATTTTAATTGCGGAAAGGCGCATTTGTTGAGCTCTTTTTAAATCGCTTGATATTTTTTTGGTCATTTAAATTTACTTATTGTAATCACAGAATATTTCTTTTGATACAAATTGCATTGCACGTTTTAGAAAAATCAAACTAAGGATAAGAATGATAAAAAATAATTATTGATAAAATTTGCGAAGTTATGTTTAGAAGTAAATTTACTTAAAATGCCAAACTGCTCACATTCAAGTATTACTAATACCAACCGCTATCATACAAAATAATTAATTTCTATTTTGGCATTATTAATACCAGTATCGGTTTCAATAATGGGTGCTTTTCAATCAATATATAAGTTGAAGTTTCTGCTTTTTTAATAGAAGTCAAGGCGAGGGAAACATACCTCAACAATATTTTTTGAAAAGTTTCTCTTTCAAGATTTGTAGAACCAAAAATATCCATCGTTGTCAGTTTTTTATTTTTTGTACTACTTTGGTTAAAAAGGCAAAATTCTAAATTTAGTTCAGCAAAGAAAATTTCATAATTAATATTCATGATTTTAAGTAGTATATAAAACAATATCTGAAACCTTAGCCGCCATAACTAAATACATTACAAAAGCTATTCCATCCTTATTTATCACTTAAATCATTTTAAATGGCTGGGAGTTTGTAGAAAAATTTCCTCATTGTTGTTCTTTATGTTCTAAAAAACAGCCGTTAAATAAATACGGCATAAAAATTTCTGTACATGAGCACGTATAATGTAGCTATATGCAAAAATCGTCTCCAAAAAAAAATATTCGCAAACCGCAGCAACAAAACAGACCGGGTTTGGAATCTAAAATGAAGCCTACACCAATCACCACTCCAATACGAGTAAATGTTGGAGGCAAACTTGAAAATAAAGTAGCTATGATAACTGGTGGCGACAGTGGTATTGGCAAGGCCGTAGCATTGTTGTATGCAAAGGAAGGAGCAGATATTGCTATTGTGTATTTGAACGAACACGACGACGCTAAAGCAGTAAAAAAAGAAATAGAAGAAAAGTACCAAAGAAAATGTTTATTGCTTGCCGGAGATATAAGCAAAGAAAAAGTGTGTATTGCTTTGGTACAAAAAACAATTAAAGAATACGGCAGGTTAGATATATTGGTAAATAATGCAGCTATTCATTATGAAACTAAAAGCCTGCTTGATATTTCTACCAGCAATTTATTAAAAACTTTTTCAACAAACGTTTTCTCTATGTTTTGGATCACCAAAGCGGCCCTTCCGCATTTACCTAAAGGCAGTTCCATTATCAACACTACTTCTGTTACAGCATACAGAGGCAGTGCAGATCTTATTGATTATTCAGCTACAAAGGGTGCTATTGTTTCTTTTACAAGAAGTTTGTCGGCAAGCCTCATAGAAAAAGGCATTCGGGTAAATGCAGTTGCACCAGGCCCTATCTGGACACCATTAATAGCAGCCAGTTTTAAACCTCAAAAAGTAGCAAAACATGGTAGTGACGTACCAATGAAAAGGGCGGGTGAACCCGCCGAGGTGGCTCCATCTTTTCTTTTTCTTGCAAGCTCCGATAGTTCATACATAACAGGCCAGGTAATACATCCCAATGGTGGTGAAATTGTAAATGGTTAAACAAATTTGATGATAGCAGAATCAATAATTAAAATTGCCAGAAAAAAAATTGCGGGCATTACAAACGATCCTGTAAAAACGGCTGCCGCTGTTAACTTGAAATATGTGTACGATACTGAACCAGGTTTTTTGCGGATAAAAAACGGTAAAGATTTTAAGTACCAGTTTAAAGAAAATATAATAACAGACGAGGAAATTCTGCAACGTATAAAAAGGCTTGTAATTCCACCTGCCTGGCAAAAAGTATGGATATGCAAATCTGCAGATGGACACCTACAGGCTACTGGCTTAGATGTAAAGAATCGAAAACAATATAAATACCATTCGCTTTGGAATAGTTTTCGTAACCAAACAAAGTTTTTCAGGCTTTATGAGTTTGGCAAAGTATTGCCAACTATTCGCATACAATTAGAAAAAGATCTGGCATTGGCTGGTTTGCCAATACAAAAAGTTTTAGCAACAATAGTAAGCCTTATGGAAAGAACCCATATCCGTATTGGGAATAATTTTTATGAAAAATTATATGGCTCTTTTGGCTTAAGTACTTTAAAAGATAAACATGTAGATATTAACGGCACAAGTATAAAATTTACTTTTAAAGGAAAAAAAGGTGTACATCATGCTATCAGTATCAAAAGCAGAAAACTAGCATCTATAGTAAAGCAATGCAAAGATATTCCTGGTAAGGAATTATTTCAGTATTACAACGATACTGGTGAACGCAAATCCATTGATTCTGGTATGATCAACGAATATATCAAACAAATTGCCGGCAGTGATTTTACCGCAAAAGATTTCAGGACATGGGCAGGCACAGTGCAGGCCTTATTGGCTTTTAGGTATCTTGGTTTTTATGAAACAGTGAGCGAATCAAAAAAGAAAATAGCAGAAGCCCTTGATATTGTTTCAAAAGAATTAGGCAATACAAGAACAGTTTGCAAAAAGTATTATGTTCATCCCGGCATTATTGATATGTACGAAAATAAAAGTTTGGAAAAATACATTCAGCAGTTGGATATCATTGAAGTAAATGACAATAAAACAGATTTGACAGCAGAAGAAAAAATAGTGATGAAAATTTTAGAACTAAATTAAATTATTTTTTATGCGACCATTATGGACAGGAACAATCGGCTTTGGCCTCGTGAATATTCCAGTTAAACTTTTTAGCGCTACACAGGCAAGTGAATTAGATTTTGATATGCTGGATAAAAAAGACCTTTCTAACATCCGGTTTAAAAGGGTAAATGAAAAAACAGGTAAAGAAGTGGATTATAAAAGCATAGTTAAAGGCTACAAATTAAATGATAATTATGTGGTGCTGGAAAATGCGGATTTTGAATCTGCCAATGCTGTAAAAACAAAAGTGATAGAAATTACAGATTTTGTACTGGAAGAGGAAATAGACAGCATGTATTTTGAAACGCCCTATTATCTTGCGCCGGAAAAATCGGGGGTAAGAGCATACGCATTATTAAGAGAGGCTTTACTAAAAACAGGCAAAGTAGGTGTAGCCACTTTTGTAATAAGGAACAAAGAAAACCTGGCCGTTTTAAAGGTATCTGGCGAAGCACTGATTTTAACTAAAATGCGATTTGCAGAAGAAGTAAGGGGCATTGAAGAACTAGCCCTGCCACCAAAATCTTCAGTAAAACCAGCGGAACTTAAAATGGCGATTTCTCTTGTTAACCAATTATCGGGGAAGTTTGCTATTAGCAAATACAAAGACCAATATACTGCTCAATTATTAAAATTGATAAAAGCAAAAGCAAAGGGTGGTAAAACAAAAAGCAGTGCTCCTTTAAAAATTGTACACAGCAAAGCAAAAGATTTGATGGCGCAATTAACAGAGAGCCTGAATACAAAACGAAAAAAAGTATCCTGACATGAGCCTTGTAAAATATACTGCAAAAAGAAATTTTGAGGTGACGCCGGAACCAAAAGCAGTGCTGAAAAAAAACAGCGCAACTTTATCTTTTGTGGTTCAACGACACAAAGCATCTCATTTGCATTATGACTTAAGACTGGAGATGGATGGCGTATTGAAAAGTTGGGCTGTACCAAAAGGGCCATCCATGAACCCCGGAGATAAAAGGCTTGCCATAATGGTGGAAGACCACCCCTTTTCATACAAAGATTTTAAAGGCGTTATACCAGAAGGTTATGGTGCAGGCATAGTTGAAATATGGGACAATGGCAAGTACACAGACATTGACAGCTCCGGTAAGGATGCAGAAAATAAATTAAAAGATGGCTTACATTCAGGTAGCCTTAAATTTATTTTAGCTGGAAAAAAATTAAGGGGAGAATTTGCTTTGGTGAAACTAAAAGGCAAACAGGAAAATGCCTGGCTATTGATAAAACACAAAGATGAATTTGCAGTAAGCCAACCGTATGACAGCGAAAAAGAAACAGCCAAAACATCACCTATCAATAAATGGTTAGCAACAAACAAACAGCCAGAAAAAAAAAATTCTACCAGGCAAGCAAAGGCAGCAGAGAAAAGCTAGTTAATTTTATTAAGCCCATGCTGGCTAAAGAAACAGCCAATGCATTTGAAGATAAAGACTGGCTTTTTGAAATAAAATGGGATGGCTACCGTGCCATCAGCGAAATTAAAGATGGCAGCGTTTTGTTATATTCAAGAAACGGCAAAAGCTTTATCAATGATTACCCGTTAATGACTATTGAATTGAAAAAAATAAAACACGACGCCGTACTCGATGGTGAAATCGTGGTACTAAATGAAGAAGGCAAATCGGATTTTCAGAAGCTGCAACAGTATGAAGACAATACCCAATACCCCCTTTGTTATTATGTGTTTGACCTTTTGTGGTTAAATGGAAACAGTACTTATGAATTGCCGTTGATTGAACGAAAAAAACTGCTAAAAAAGCTGTTACCAAAAAATGCAGTCATAAAATATTCGGAGCACATCATTGAACGAGGTAAAGAATTATTTGCAGCCGCAAAGCAGAATGATTTGGAAGGAATAATGGCAAAAAAAGCGGATAGTTTATACCATCCGGGGGTAAGAACCGGAGATTGGCTAAAAATAAAATACCACAAACGGCAGGAGGTAATTATTGCTGGTTTTACACAACCCACGGGTTCAAGAAAATATTTTGGTGCTTTGGTATTGGCCCTGCCCGATGGCGACAAACTAAAATATATTGGGCATACCGGCTCGGGTTTTACAGACACGGATCTAAAAAAAATTTATGGCCTTTTAAAACCCCTTATTCAAAAAAAATCGCCTTTTGATGAAGTGGTAAAAACAAACGCAGCGGTTACCTGGGTAAAGCCAACACTGATTGGGGAAATAAAATTTACAGAATGGACAACAGACAATAAAATGAGGCATCCAATTTTTGTAGGATTACGTGATAATAAAACTGTAACAGAAATAAACATGGCATCTATAAAAAAAGGAAAGCCGCAAAAACAACAACCCATCGCCGAAGAAAAACCCAATAGTACAATAAAATCTTTCGGAAAAGTAAAGGTGACCACAACTAACCTGAATAAAATTTATTTTGCTGATAAAGCCATTACAAAAGGCATGGTGATTGATTATTACCAACAGGTAGCTGATTACATTCTGCCTTATTTAAAAGACAGACCGCAGAGCTTAAAAAGAAATCCCAATGGTATTTTAGATAAAGGTTTTTATCATAAGGATGCAGGAGATGCTGCACCAGCGTGGGTAAAAAGTATCGAAATATATTCTGACTCTGCAAAAAAAGAAATTGACTATATTATTTGCAACAACAGGCAAACATTGGCCTATTTAAACAATCTTGGCTGCATAGAATTAAACCCCTGGAGCTCAAGAATAAAGTCGCTTGATAAACCGGATTATTTGATTATAGATCTGGACCCTGCAGAAAAAAATACTTTTGAACAAGTGATTAAAACGGCACTTGCATTTAAAGTAATTTTAGATAAAGCCGGTGCAGATTGTTATTGCAAAACATCCGGTGCAACGGGTCTTCATATTTTTTTACCAATGGGTAAAAAATATTTGTATGAACAAGTAAAAGATTTTGCTCATCTTCTCTGTACGATGGTAAATGAACAATTACCAGAATTTACAAGCCTGGAAAGAAACTTACAAAAGAGAGGTAACAATAAAATATACCTCGATTATTTGCAAAACCGAAGGGGGCAAACTATTGCATCAGTCTATAGTTTGCGTCCCAACCCCGGTGCAACCGTGTCTATGCCGCTGCTTTGGAAGGAAGTAAAAGCGGGCCTGAAACCATCCGTATTTACAATAGAAACTGTTATACCAAGAATAAAGAAAATGGGAGATATTTTCTCTGGCGTGCTAGTGAAAGGAATTGATATTAAAAAATGCCTCTACAACCTAAATGAAACAATATAACTAAAAAGGAGCTAGTATAAATTAAAGTCTTTGCAAATTTTTTATACTACTTTTCGATAATAACAAAGTTATTTAAGCGAGCTAGTTGAATGTTTTAATAAAATAAGTTTACCTGGATCTACCGCCTCGTTTTGAGGTAAAAAATCTACAATAAATTAAAGTTTTTTACTAACAGTGTAGTAAATTATAGAATATTCCTCTGGCATATATATTGATTTATGCCGATTAAAAATATGTAGATGTTGCCTTCTAAAAAACTCAACAACAGAATTATGCAGTTAATTGGCCTTGCGCTACTCGCCGCTGTTGTATTTTATGCCCAATCAATTTTAGTTCCTCTTGGGTTCTCATTTCTTTTTAGTATTGTACTGCTACCTGTTTACAGGCTTATTAAAAAAACTAAACTCCCGGAGAGCATTGCTATACTGATTACCATTCTGGTTGGTTTTTTAATTGTGAGCACAATTATAGGAATTATTTCTATGCAGCTCTCCAATTTGCTGAGCGATACTGCTACGCTTGAAAAAAACATTACAACACACTTAAAAGAGATCGCAGTTTGGATACAAGACAAAACAGGTTTCGGTGTTCAACAGCAAACTAAATTTTTGAATCAGCAAATTGCCTCGTTAAAATCTTCCAGCGGTGTAATTATTTCTGGCACAGCCTCTTCACTGGGATCAATACTGGTTTGGTTTGGGTTGGTGCCGCTTTATATTTTTTTAATTCTTTATTATAAAAATCTTTTGCTACGTTTTATTTTTCTTTCAATTACTCCTAATCTCCATACTACTGCCGAATCTTCCATTTATGATACCGAAGTAACGCTTAAAAGTTATTTTAGTGGGTTACTATTAGAAATGGCCATAGTATCTGTAATGATAACGGTCGCTCTGTTGGTGCTTGGCGTAAAATATGCAATTTTAATAGCGGCTATTTTTGGTGTACTTAATATGATTCCCTACATAGGCTCGCTAATAGCAAACGTTCTTGCAATTTTTATCACGCTATCTACTTCACCCAACTTATCGGATACATGGATTTTACTAGTCGTACTAACCATAGTTCAGTTTATTGATAACAATATTATCATGACTTACCTGGTAAGTTCCAAGGTAAAAATAAATGGACTTGTATCCGTTATTGCAGTAATTGTTGGAGAAGCTTTGGCTGGCGTTGGTGGTATGTTTTTGGCCATTCCGGTTGTGGCAGTATTAAAAGTTGTGTTTGATAAAATAGACTCCATGAAACATTGGGGAATGTTGTTTGGAGATAATAAGCCTACATTAAACCCGTTGGCTTATCCTGTAATGAGATTGCGAAAAAAAATTGTAAAAAATAAAAATGAAGGCACAGCAATTGCAACAGAGCAATCCTAATAAATTCATTAACCAATAGATAAAAAATAACTATGCATTCAAATGAACAATCACCACGACAAGATCTAAACAACCAGGAAGCTGTAGCAAAATTGAAAGAGCTGGCAGAAAAAGCAGGGACTTGTATGTTCTCTACAAATGTTTCCAGCTTCCCTCACACCACAAGACCAATGACTTTGCAAGCTGTAGATGAAACAGGAAAACTCTGGTTTATTAGCTCCACAGAAAGCGAGAAAAATAAAGAAATTGAAAATGATAACAGGGTATCTCTCTTTTTCCAAAATAGCGGCACGTACCAATTTTTAGCTGTTAGTGGGTATGCTCAAATTTATACAGATAAACCCACTATAGAAAAGTACTGGACAGATTTTGCCAAAGCATGGTTTGATGGAAAGGATGATCCAACTGTTTCTGTCATTTCTGTAGATCCGATAGACAGTGATTATTGGGATACAAAAGATGGAAAAATAATCAGCTTTATTAAAATGAGTTTTATGGCCATTACTGGTATTAAAGGCGATGATAATGGAGTAGAAGGAAAGCTCATAGTTTAAAATATTCACCAACTGATTGCTGCAATAAAGCATTAATTAAATTCTTTATCAAAAAATTATCATTAATTATTGTAACTAAATATTAAAACATGCGAAACTGGTATAAAAATTATATAGGACTTTGGAAACTAACCTTAATTTTAAAACTGCTGCAAATTGAAGAAGTTTTAGATTTGTAAAAAAAATGTTTCCATTGATTCAATTTACAGAAAAAGGGTTGTACTGCACAGCGGGAGATTTCTATATAGATCCATGGAAACCGGTGGACAAAGCCATTATTACCCATGCACACAGCGATCATGCAATTGCTGGCAGCAAAAAATATCTCTGTCATACCCTTACAAAACCGATATTACAATTGAGGCTTGGCGAAGGTGTGTATGAAACAACTGAATGGAACAAAGCACATTTTATAAATGGTGTAAAAGTTTCGCTTCATCCTGCCGGGCATATAATTGGCTCATCGCAAGTACGTTTAGAGTATAAAGGAGAGGTATGGGTTTTTAGTGGCGATTATAAAACTGAGGATGATGGCATTAGCGGTGCTTACGAACCTTTAAAGTGTAACACTTTTATTACAGAATCCACGTTCGGTTTGCCCATTTACAAATGGAAACCACAACAACAAATTTATGCAGGCATACAAAACTGGGTGCTACAAAATCGGGTAGAAGAAAAAACGTCTGTGCTAATTGCTTACAGTTTAGGGAAAGCACAAAGGGTATTGGATGCGCTAAAAGATGTTACGGATACAGTATTTGCCCACGGTGCTATTTACAACATGCAGCAGGTAATAGAAAAGCTTGGTTATAATTTTGTAAACGTACAACGTATAACACCCGAAACAACAAAGCAGGAATTAAAAAATGCCATTGTTATTGCGCCTCCGTCAGCAGATGGAACAACGTGGATGAAAAAATTTAATCCCTATCGACTAGGAGTATGCAGCGGTTGGATGCAGGTAAGGGGCAATATGCGCAGGAGAAATGCCGATAAAGGTTTTGTATTAAGTGATCATTGCGATTGGGATGGTCTTGTAAGTTCCGTAAAAGCAACAGGAGCTGAAAAGGTATTTGTTACTCATGGCTTTCAAGCAGTTTTTAGTAAATACCTCAATGAAAATGGAATTGAGGCAGAAGAAGTAAAAACACAATATGGCATTGAGGAAGAGGAGAATACTTCAGAACAAAAAATTGAATTGTTATGAAAGCATTTGCTCAATTAGTAGATACGTTAAGTGCCACTACTAAAACCAATGAAAAGATAGCAGCACTCGAACAATATTTTTTACTGGCGAATGATAAAGATAAAGTTTGGGTGATCGCATTGTTTAGCAGCAGAAGACCCAAACGGACTATTTCATCAACATTATTAAAAAACTGGTGCAGCGAATTTTGCAATATTCCCTTATGGCTGCTCAATGAATGTTATCACACAGCCGGCGATCTATCAGAAACGATTGCTTTGATAGTGGAGGCAAGCAGCACATTGCAGGAAGCTCCGCAAGCACATCCGCTGCATTATTACATAGAGCAATTTGTATCGCTGGAAAAATCTACAGAGGAGGACAAAAAAATTTTTATGCTGCAAGGATGGGCGCAACTGGAAAGTACTACAGAAAAATTCGTATTCAATAAATTACTAAGTGGCTCTTTTCGTATTGGTGTTTCGCAGCAACTAATGGTACATGCATTGGCCAAAGTTTCAGGTGCATCGCCTGCTGTAATTGCCCATCGCATCAGCGGCAAATGGAACCCTGCTACTATCACTTTCAATGAGTTACTGAGCGATGAAAATAATGTGGCAGACATTTCCAAACCCTATCCATTTTATCTGGCTTATCCGTTGGAAGATGCGGTGGAAACATTAGGTAGTATTGATGACTGGCAGGTAGAATGGAAATGGGATGGTATTCGTGGACAGGTAATAAAACGAAACGACAATTTATTTGTGTGGAGCCGGGGCGAAGAATTGATGACAGAAAAATTTCCCGAATACAATTTGTTTCTTAATTCCCTACCCAATGGAACGGTACTGGATGGAGAAATTATTGTAGCAGAAGGCGCTACACCGCTGCCGTTTGCATTGATGCAAACACGTATTGGCAGAAAAAATATCAATAAAAAAATAATGGAAGATGCACCAGTAAGTTTTTTTGCGTACGACATTTTGGAATATGGTGGTCAGGATTATCGAAATATTCCACTACAACAAAGAAGACAAAAGTTGGAGGAGATCGTTGCTTTAACCGCTACCGAAAAAATGCAGCTTTCGCCATTATTACAATGTGCAAATTGGAATGAACTGGCACAATTGCGACAGCAAAGCAGGGAACACTATGCAGAAGGTTTTATGCTAAAAAGAAAAGACAGTGTTTATCAAACAGGAAGAAAAAGGGGCGATTGGTGGAAATGGAAAATAGAACCCTTAACCATTGATGCTGTAATGATCTATGCACAGAAAGGAAGCGGACGAAGAAGTAATTTATATACTGATTATACTTTTGCTGTAAGAGATGGGGAAAATTTGATAGCATTTACCAAAGCTTACAGCGGCCTTACAGATAAAGAATTTGCACAAGTAGATGCTTTTGTAAAACGCAATGCAATTGAAAAGTTTGGCCCCGTAAGAACAGTAAAACCTGAGCTTGTGTTCGAAATTGCTTTTGAAGGCATAGCGATAAGTAAACGGCACAAAAGCGGCGTGGCACTTCGGTTTCCAAGAATGAGCCGCTGGCGGCAAGATAAAAAAGCTACTGAAATAAATACACTGGAAGACTTAAAAAAAATGTTGGAAATTTATGGTAAGTAAATTTTAAAAACAACCAACTTAAAAACAAGCAACTTAAAAACAATCAACTTAAAAACAATTAATCATCAATAATGCGTTTAAGAACATTTGAATCTTTCTGGTTATTAAAAAACGGACTTCTTTACACCTACCCTATGTTACAGCACAATATTACTACTGAAATTGTGGTGGTTGGTGGAGGAATAACCGGAGCACTAATAAGCCATGCATTAATGGAGCATGGTTATAAAGTTACGTTGATAGACAAAAGAGATATTGGGCAGGGAAGCACGAGTGCTACTACGAGCATGTTGCAATATGAAATAGATGAAAAATTAATTGACCTTGCAGAAAAAATTGGTGAAGAGGGCGCTGCTGAATGTTACAAAGCAGGCATTGTGGCAATAAATGACTTGCAAAAGTTGATAAAAGAGACAGAAATTGATTGCGGTTTTAAAATGAAAAAAAGTTTATACGTAGCGCACAATAAAAAAGCTGCAATCGCATTAAAAAAAGAATTTGAACTACGTAATAAATATAAATTGGGTGTAACCTGGCTTAGCGCTATACAAGTTCATACAGCATACGGTATAGTGAGCCAAGGTGCTATACTAAGTAATAGTGCCGGCAGTGCAGATGCCTATAAAATGGCCCACGAACTTATAGCCTTAAATGTGAAAAAAGGAATGAAAGTTTATGACCAAACAGCAATTAAAACCTTTAACACGGATGGTACTAAACCCAAAATTATCACCGAAAATGGCTGTACTGTTACTTGTAAAAAAATAATATTTTGCAATGGTTTTGAGAGTACTTTATTAATAAAAGAAAAAATAGCAGATCTTATTTATACTTATGCCATTGTAAGCGAACAGCAAATAACTATTCCCAAAAAACTAGATGGTATTTTAGTATGGGATACCAACGACCCCTATTTATACATGCGCACTACTGACGATGGCAGAATACTTGTGGGTGGAGAAGACGACGAATATAAGGATACCATCATGCAGCAAAAAATTAAAGAAGAGAAATCTTTGTTACTTCAAAAAAAATTAAAAAAGCTATTGCCTAAAATAAATTTTACCGAGGATATTAGTTGGGGCGGTGTTTTTGGAACTACTAAAGATGGCTTACCCTATATCGGTCCATCGCCAGAATTTAAAAACTGTTTATTTGTATTAGGCTTTGGGGGAAATGGTATTACTTTTTCTGCACAAGGAATGAAAATAATTCCCGATCTACTGGCAGGAGTAGAAAATAAATTACAATACTATTATCGTTTTGGCAGATGATTTAACTATAAAACAATCATACCTTTTTGTATCTAATTCTATTACAACTGACTATAAAAAAATAAGCCTATCTAAACAAAATAAGAAAAAAGCATCGCCTTTTTCTGAAAATTTCTGGAATTCAATACAGTAGAAAAAAAATAAGCCCTTTCTAAAAGGCGTGTAATTATCGTCCCAATTGTGTATAGAGTTGCCCACATGTTTTTTATAACGAATATTTAATGGTAGTATTTTAATTGGCATGTATTTCGAATACATGGTAGCTAAAACTATTTTCAACTTTTAAATAAAAAAATATTTTTATGATAAAGCAAAATACCAACAGCACAAACAACTATTATGACAACTTAATTATAGAGGAAAATCAAAACTCAGATTTTAAACCAACGTCGCCATTTAAAGTGGCAAATGAAGATCAATACAATATGAACAATATGCAATATGATTACACGTCGGGTACTAACTCTCACAATTCATCTGTCAATATTTTTGATAAGGATAAAGCAGTACAGAAGAATGAATTACCATTCACTGATGATGAAAAAAGTATAGATAAAAAAGTTTCGCTAGCAATAGATGAGAGTCAAGATTACGATATTGAATACGTAAACGAAAGGCCACAAATTTTGGACGAACCAGAAATGAGGGAGGAAAAAGAGGCAAAAAATGAACCGCAATCCGAAGGAGAAAATGGATCAGAAGAAGTAAACATTATCTCTGCACTTAATAAGAAAGAGAGAAATGAGGATGTAGTTGAAAAAAGTTCTGAAATTGCTGATAATCCTGGTACGATAGAAAAACAAAAAGATTTGCACTTGAAAGAAGAAGATGAAGGCGAAGAGGTAAATATAATTTCTGCGCTAAATAAAAAAGAAAGAAAGAATGAAATTAATACAGACGATGAGGAAGAGGGTAGTGAAAATATCGATGAATCTGAAAACAAGAATGAACAAGTATTATAAATGAGTTTAGGTTAAATATTATTGAGAAAGCTTTTTTAAAACCTGGTCTTACTTTTAAATTAATTTTACAATTTTATTAAAAAGTTATAATGCCTAAATATGCTTTTAATGCTTTTGCATTTATAGCCGGGATTTTTCACAAAACTTGCATATCATTTTAAAATTTCACCCTATAATTATGATGTAAACTTTGCCATATTTATTACATGCAAATGTTAAGTAAAAGCGGATCAAAAAAAATCCATCTATTTAAAATTTATATGATCGTATCATCAAATAATGAAGAGTGGAAGAGTGGAAAATTGTGACACTGCTAACTCATAGGTTGCTTGCTGCAATGATAGCACATTAATATGATATTGGGTTACCTGCAATTAGTATGGGGTGCATCCAAAATTGTCGCATCAACAAGCGGTGGGTGAGGCCACTGACCACGGCTGGGCCTCGGTCAGTGGCCTCACCCACCGAAATCAGGAGCGACAATTTGGGATGCTCCCGATAGGTTGGGGGTTACAGCACAACTTGTTATTGATAAGCAATGATAGCGTTTTTGAAAGAATGCTTTTTATGATTCAAATACTTACGTTAATAGTAACTGTAGGGCGCCTGATGATGGTGAGGAAGTTAACATATAAATACATTAAATTATTAAACAAATATTGTTAAAATAAATAATTTTTTTAGAACTATCATTGCAGGTTACGGTGCAAAAAAACTAGGAGGAGGATGCTTTGGCACCATCATATTATTTGTAATTATTTATATGCTACTTGGGCAATGTAATTAAAGATTACAACTCAAAAAAGGCTTTGCATAAACCAACAAAACCAATATTAAATTAATAGGTTTTGATCAATTATTTATTGAACTCAAATGATTTTAAACTTTATTTTTCACTAATTTAATACAAGTATTATGAATTACATCGAAACAAACAATGATACACCAGGAAAACCTGTAAGAATATATTACAATGATTACGGCACAGGAAAACCGGTAATACTTATTCATGGCTGGCCCCTTAGCAGTGCTATGTGGGAGTACCAGGTAAATGATTTGGTAAATAGCGGGCATAGGGTAATAGCTTATGACAGGCGTGGCTTTGGTAAATCATCGCAACCCTGGAACGGATATGATTATAACACGCTCACTGATGATCTAAAAGCATTAATAGACCAACTGAAATTAGAGGATATAACATTGGTTGGCTTTTCAATGGGCGGTGGCGAAGTGGTACGATATTTCAGCCGACATGGCGGAAAAAACGTTAGCAAGGCCATATTAATTTCTTCTGTAACGCCATACATGCTACAATCGGAAAGCAACCCCGATGGCGTTCCTCAGGAAACTTTTGATGAAATGGCAGATGGTATGCAGCAAGATAGGATTGGTTTTCTTGATGAATTTGGAAAAAATTTTTTTGGTGTATCCATGCTCCACAAACCATTGAGCACACCACTACTTGAGTATTACAGAATGTTATGTTCAACTGCCTCTCCCCGTGCAACGCTGCAATGTGCAAAAGCTTTTAGCAGCACCGATTTTAGGGATGATATGAAAGCCATAAATGTACCAACCTTAATTATTCACGGCGATGCAGATAAAACTGTTCCTATTGATGCAACAGGTAAAAATTCTGCCATTGCCATTGCTAATAATGCTTTTATTATTTATGAAGGTGCACCGCACGGATTATTTTATACTGACAGAAAAAAACTAAATGAAGATATTATCACTTTTTTAACTGGTGGTAATATTGCCGAGAATCATGAAGAAGATGCACCGTATGTGCTGCAGGTACCGCAGTTTTTTTAATAAATAACTAAATCTACAAACGATTTCAGCTTTTAAAAAGCTGAAATCATTTAAATTATATGAAAAATTTCTTCCCCATTGTTGTACTTTTTTTTATAGTGGTTTCTTGCAACGTTAAAAAAATGAATAAAGAATCTTATGGCGGATCTGTAACAACAGCCGGTTATAAATTTGATAGTTTACCGGAAGCTTATGCTACCGGTTCAGCAAAAAACTTTAGTGAAGTAATTGGATGGAAAGCAGGCGAAATGCCTTTGGCGCCAAAAGGTTTTTCGGTAAATAAGTTTGCAGATGGATTGGATCATCCACGATGGATTTATGTGGCTGACAATGGCGATATTTTTGTAGCTGAATCAAATACCATATTAAAAGGTATTTTAAAAATTGGTGCAAAGATTTCTCGTAAAATAAAAACTCAAAATATAGGCGAAAGTGCCAACAGGATTATATTGTATAGAGATGCTGACAAAAATGGGATACCGGAAAAGAGTTTTGTTTTTGCAGAAAATTTAAACCAGCCTTTTGGAATGCTGATAATTCATAATCATTTTTATGTAGGCAATACCGATGCATTAATGAAATATGATTATGTGGCTGGGGATACGCTATTGCAGCAGACAACTGGAAAAAAAATTGTTGATCTTCCTGCTGGCGAAAACAACCGCCACTGGACAAAAAATATAATTACAAATAGTACAAAAAGCAAGATTTACATTGGGGTTGGGTCTGGATCGAACGTGGCAGAGAAAGGGCTTGAAAATGAAATAAGAAGAGCTAATATATTGGAAGTAAACCTTGATGGATCGGGCGAAAAGATTTATGCCCACGGGCTGAGAAACCCTGTGGGAATGGATTGGGCGCCAGGCACCCAAACACTATGGACCGCTGTAAATGAAAGAGATGAGCTAGGTGATGAATTGGTGCCTGATTATTTTACCAGCGTAAAAGAAGGCGGCTTTTATGGCTGGCCTTTTTTTTATTATGGTCAACACAGAGATCCAAGGCTGGCAGATAAACAAAGTACGGAACCAATAGAAAAAGTTATTGTGCCAGATGTGCCTTTAGGATCACACACTGCCTCACTAGGACTACTATTTTACCGCCTCCACTCTTTTCCTGCAAAATACCAGGATGGAGCATTCATTACACAGCATGGTTCCTGGAACAGGTCTGTATTATCGGGCTATAAAGTAATATTTATTCCTTTTAAAAGCGGTAAACCTTCGGGCCCGCCAGAAGATTTTTTAACGGGCTTTATAACCAACCTATCAGAGAGTAAAGTGCATGGAAGACCTGTTGGCATTGAGGTGCTTGCAGATGGATCGATGCTGGTATCGGATGATGTAAGCAATACTATTTGGCGCATTACTGCAAATAAATGATTTAAATATTTGGTAGTTTGTATTTTTATTTAGGCCATACTACTATTGCTACAACAAATGATAAAGCAGAGAATATACCAATGTAAAACTTTAAACAGGTAGCATTGAACAAATTATTAGATTTAAAAAGCAGGGTTTTAAAAAAATACAGCCATCTAAGCATTGAGAAGTAGAAGGATAAAACAGATTGGTTGGATAAACAAAAAAATGAGACATCCGGAGAGTGCATTAATTGCGCATACTAAATAATTCAACATGAAAATAACTTTAATTGTTCTCACTATTTTAACGGCTTTATTACTCATTTCTCAACAATATTTAACAATGGCAAAAACAGCAACACAACCATATCGAACCATCAAGGCAGAAAAAGATTATGAGATACGCCTTTATCCCCCTGCAATGATGGCAACTATTATGCTGAATACTAAAACATACAAAGAAGTATCAGCAGCAGGATTTAAAAAATTGGCTACCTACATTTTTGGCGGCAATGAGGCCAAAACAAGTATCGCCATGACAACCCCTGTTTACATGGACATAAATGATTCACTTTCCTCTATGAGTTTTGTAATGCCATCAGAATACACAAAAGATAATTTGCCAAAACCAAATGACTTATCAATAGCTATAAAAACCACTAATGAAGAATACGTTGCTGCCATTCAGTTTGGTGGCTATGCCAACGACAATGAGATTAAGAAAAATAGCACCAAATTGGAAAATGCATTGAAGATAACCGGAATTGAGTATTATGGAAACTTTCGCTTTTTGGGTTACAACGCACCATATCAATTTTGGGGAAGGAAGAATGAAATCATTGTGGACGTTCGTTGGCTGAA
>JBBQTZ010000046.1:0-23859 GCA_038234405.1 Chitinophagales bacterium | reverse complement strand
AAATTTTAAATGGAGTATAAAAGTAAACAAAATTGCAGATAAAAAATACGAGCTTTCCTTCTTTACACCAGTAACAGCAGGCATTCAGCTATATGCCCCATCACAAGATCTTGATGGAACAGCATCAGCAGAATTATTGTTTAACGACAGTAGTATAGTAGTTGAAAGTTTTACAGCAACAGGTACTACTGGCATTAACTCCACCATTTTTACCAATAAGATATTGCAAGTATCAGAAGGCAATGCAAACTGGAAGGCAGTGCTTACATTTAAAGATTATGTACCAGCAAAATTACCCGGTAAGCTCTCTGTTTTTTTTAATAAAGGAGATGCATTTTTACCCGATTTGCCTTTTAATTTTACTGCCACTTTAGAAGGTGGCATTAGCTCCGGCATCAATATAAAATCAGCAGCTATTGATATTAAAAATCCGGTAAATAATTGTGGCGATGATGGCACACAAAATAAAAGCCTTGCATCTATTTTTCTACTTGGTTTTTTAGGCGGCTTGATAGCTTTGATAACACCCTGTGTATTTCCGATGGTGCCTGTAACAGTTACTTTTTTTACTAAAAAATCGCAAAGCAGAAAAAAAGGTATTAGTAATGCTATTTTTTATGGCTTGTTTATTTTCCTTATTTATGTAGCCATCACCATTCCTTTTCACGTAGCGAGCAAAGCCATAAGTCCGGAGATTTTTAATAATATCTCTACCAATGTTTGGCTCAATATTATCTTTTTTGCTGTGTTCGTATTTTTTGCCCTCTCTTTCTTTGGACTATTTGAAATTGGGCTACCCTCTTCTATAGCTAACAAGGCAGATTCAAAATCGGGATTGGGTAATTTGGCTGGTATATTCTTTATGGCTGGCACACTGGCGATTGTATCATTTTCTTGCACCGGACCAATTTTAGGAACCCTTTTAGCAAATGTTGCAAACGAAGGTCCATGGCCACTTACAGCCGGTGCTGCAGGTTTTGGTATAGCCCTTGGTTTGCCATTTGCATTATTTGCGATGTTTCCACATTGGTTGCAATCATTACCAAAAAGTGGCGGCTGGATGACGGATGTAAAAGTGGTGCTTGGCTTTATAGAATTGGCATTGGCCGTTAAGTTTTTAGCCAACGCAGATAATGTTATGCAGTGGGGCATTTTAAAAAGAGAAATATTTGTTGGCCTTTGGATTATAATTGGTGTGATGATAGTATTGTATCTGTTGGGTTGGTTAAAAATTGGACATGGCAGCCCAGTAAAAAAATTCTCTGTTATAAGAGTAGCTTTTATCATTTTATTTGGTGCTACCACTTTATATCTTATTCCCGGGGTTGCCAATAGCCGCTTATCCGGACTTGGTTTGCTGAGTGGATTTCCACCACCGCTTTCTTACAGTATTTATAAAAATCATGTATTGATTACAGAAGGTATAAAACCCTTACACAACGAATATGAAAAAGCATTGCAATTGGCAAAAGCTGAAGGGAAACCGTTGCTTATAGATTTTACAGGCTGGGCTTGTGTAAACTGCCGCCGAATGGAAGAAAAAGTATGGACCAATAGTGAAGTTGATAGCCTGATGCGGACCAAATTTGTAGTAGTATCCTTGTATGTTGATGAGAAAACGAAATTACCACCAACTGAACAAACTGTGATTACCACAAGTAATGGTAAAGAAAAGCCTATCATTACCGTTGGAGACAGGTGGGCAACTTTTCAAACAGAAAATTTTGGTGCTACCTCTCAGCCACAATACATTATTTTGAATGCAGATGAAAAGGTTTTGACAAAATCAAAATTCTACACACCGGAGCCTGCCGCATTTGCAACCTGGTTAAAATGTGGATTGGATGCTTATGATAAAATAAAATAGGAGAATATTAATCTAGTAAAATTTTCAAGTAAAATGATCCAACAAAAATGATCCAACAAAAATGATCCAACAAAAAACCCTCCTTTAAAAAAGGAGGGTTAATTTTTTCTCGAGCCTTACGCTGTAATAAAAGTTTGTGATTTGAGCGGTTGTGTAAAATTTTATATTATAGTACAATTTGTTTTTCTACCATCATTTTGCGCATGTTAATTAATCCGTATCTCATTCTGCCCAAAGCGGTATTGATGCTACAGTTAGTAAGGTCTGCAATTTCTTTAAAGCTAAGGTCTGCATAATGACGCATAATAATTACCTCACGTTGATCTTCTGGTAACATGTCAATCATTTTACGAACCCTTTCGTGGCTTTGGGTTTGCATCATTTTTTGTTCGGGACTTGCTTCATTAAAGTTTAACACTTCAAAAATGTCCCTGTCATCACTTGTTTTAATACTTGGGCTACGTTTTACTTTTCTAAAATGGTCAACACACATATTGTGTGCAATGCGTAGAGCCCATGGTAAAAATTTTCCTTCATCTGTATAGCGGCCACCTTTTAATGTGTCGATGATACGGATAAATACATCCTGAAATAAATCTTCGGCCAGGTATTTATCCTTAACCAATAGATAAATGGATGTGTAGATTTTTTCTTTGTAACGGGTAACTAAAGTGGATAGGGCTTCTGTGTTTCCATCAATGTAAAGGTGCACAAGTTGCTGATCTGTTGAAGTTGTTAGGCATTTCATGATCTTGCTGTTTTAGGTTTGTTATAGATTTGGATAATGTTCAATAAAAAAACAAGGGAACACAGCGAAGAGTGCACTTTAGGAAGGCATCAGGCTTTTCATTTGTATTAGATATTGACGACATAAAAGTAATCACAAAACTTGATGTAGAAACAATATTTTAACATTATTTTCATCAAACCAGCAAAATAGAGTACTAGTACTTTTAAGTATCGGACAATTACATTTAACAAATCGTAAATCTACGTGTTGTTATGTTTTCTTACCGTACAAAAAGCTTTTTGAGCCTATTTTTGCAGCTCAATATTATCATGGCAACACAAACCAGCAGTAAAAAAAAGCAACATCTACCTGTAGTAGCACTTGAAGGTATCTATATAAAAGGGGCAAGGGTACATAACCTGAAAAACGTTACTGTAACCATACCAAGAAACAAGCTGGTAGTGGTTACCGGCGTATCCGGTTCGGGTAAATCGTCCTTAACAATTGATACTTTATTTGCTGAAGGGCAGCGACGTTACGCAGAAAGCTTAAGTGCTTATGCAAGGCAATTTATGCAACGCATGAACAAGCCTGATGTAGATTTTATAAAAGGGCTATGCCCGGCAATTGCTATTGAACAAAAGGTAATTACCCGTACACCCCGTAGTACTGTTGGCAGTATGACGGAGATATATGATTACCTGCGGCTGCTATTTGCAAGGGCAGGCAAAACAATTTCGCCAGTTAGTGGCAAAGAGGTTAAGAAAGATGATGTAAAAGATGTAGTAAATGCGATTGTTACTTTACAGCAAGGCGATAAAGTGATATTGCTGGCCCCCTTTAAAAAACAACTTAATAGAGAGATTAAGGAGGAATTAAATATTCTATTGCAGAAAGGCTTTACAAGGGTTGCTTTACCCGGATCAACTAAAGAAGCTGGTTTAGTACCAGAGCGTATTGAAGATTTGCTTGAAAAATTAGAAGGAAGTGTTAAAAACTCAATTTCCTCTTTAGATAATATGTATTTACTGGTTGACAGGCTGGTAGTAAAGCAATTTGATGAAGATGATCTGCATCGTATTTCCGACTCGGTTAACACTGCTTTTTATGAAGGAGAAGGCAGCCTGTTGTTAGAAATAAATAGCAGGAAAATAGTGCAGTTTAGTAACAAGTTTGAGTTGGATGGGATAGTATTTGAAGAGCCGGTACCTAATTTATTTTCCTTTAATAACCCATTTGGTGCATGCCCAACCTGCGAAGGCTTTTCGCAAGTATTAGGTATAGACCCTGACCTTGTAATACCCAATAAGCAACTGAGTGTTTATGAAGGTGCTGTAGCGCCATGGAAGGGTGAGAAAATGGGGTTATGGAGGGAGTCGTTTGTAAGGGCAGCTAAAAACTTTAATTTTCCGGTACACAAGCCAGTAATTGACTTAACAGATGCACAACTAACTGCCTTGTGGGAAGGTAACAGCTATACAGAAGGCATTAATGATTTTTTTAGAGAAGTAGAACAGAATCTATACAAGGTACAATACAGGGTTATGCTAAGCCGCTACCGTGGCCGTACGCTTTGCCACGATTGTAAAGGCTACCGACTTAGAAAAGAAGCATTGTATATAAAAGTTGCCGGCAAACATATTGGTGAATTATGTGCAATGCCAGTTAAAGATTTACAACTATGGTTTAATTCACTAGAGCTGAGTGATTATGATACTCAGGTTGCTAAAAGAATATTGTTTGAAATTCATCAACGGCTAAAAACCCTGCTTGATGTTGGACTTGGCTATTTAACCCTTAACCGGCTTGCCAATTCATTAAGCGGCGGCGAAAGCCAGCGGATACAACTTACCCGAAGTTTAGGTAGTAATCTTACCAACTCATTGTACATACTAGATGAACCAAGTATTGGGCTGCACAGCCGGGATACCAAGCGGTTGATTTCGGTTTTGAAAGAACTAAGAGACCTTGGCAATACGGTGGTTATAGTAGAACATGATGAAATGATTATGAGGGAAGCTGATTATATTATTGATATGGGGCCATTGGCGAGCCATCTTGGAGGCGAAGTGGTAGCGGCGGGCAACTATGAAGAATTAATAGCGAACGAGAAAAGCCTGACCGGGAAATACCTGAGCGGAGCAATGTCTATTGAGCCACCTGCACAATTGCGTAAATGGAAAAACAGCATTACCATTGAAGGAGCAAGGCAAAATAACCTGAAGAATATTACAGTAGAATTTCCTTTGAATTTGCTTTGCGTAATAAGCGGGGTAAGTGGCAGTGGTAAAACTACTTTGGTTAAGCAAATTCTTTACCCTGCATTGCAAAAATTAAAAGGAGAAGGGGTAGATAAGCCTGGTATGTTTAAAGCGCTTAAAGGCAACATGGATAGTATTTCGCAGATAGAGATGATTGACCAGAACCCAATTGGAAAATCATCCCGCAGTAACCCTGTTACCTACATAAAAGCTTACGATGAAATAAGGGAATTATTCAGCAAACAACCACTGAGTAAAATGAGGGGATTTTTACCAAAACATTTTTCTTTTAATGTGGATGGGGGCAGGTGCGATGCTTGTAAAGGTGAGGGAGAACAAATAGTAGAGATGCAGTTTTTGGCAGATGTACACCTTACCTGCGAAGTTTGCAGCGGCAAAAAGTTTAAGGAAGAAGTGCTGGAGGTAACCTATAAAGGCAAAAGTATTTATGATGTTTTGGAGTTGGGGGTAGATGAAGCTATTGAATTTTTTTCGGCCCCAATAGCAGCAGTTGGTAAACAAGCTTTAGCGGATAAAGATGGAGAAGATGTGGCAAAAAAAATACAGCCACTGAGTAATGTAGGATTAGGTTATGTAAAACTAGGCCAATCCAGCAATACCCTTTCTGGTGGTGAGGCACAGCGGGTAAAACTAGCTTCTTTTTTAGGCAAGGGAAAAGGCAATGGCAATATTCTTTTTATTTTTGATGAGCCAACTACGGGGCTTCATTTTAATGATATAAAAAAATTGCTGACCTCTTTTAATGCATTAATAGAACAAGGGCACAGTATTATTGTAATTGAGCACAATACTGATGTTATTAAAAGTGCTGATTGGGTAATTGATCTTGGTCCGGAGGCTGGGGATGGCGGCGGTAGCTTAGTATTTGCGGGCAAGCCGGCAGATTTAAAAAAATGTGCAGCAAGTAATACAGGTAAATTTTTGTAAAATTTGTTTTAGATTTTATTGCTGGTTTTTTGTCGTATTTTTAAACAAGCTTTTATAATTGAAAAGCAGTTACAGCTTACAAGTGCAAAAGCTGGATTTATTAAATTTTTTGGTAAAAGCTGCTTAAAAATTCAACTGCCGAAAAGCTGCAGGAGAGCTGCAGGATAGAAGCAGGATAGAAGCGAAAAGCCCGGAGGCAGGACGAAGTTAAACAAAGCCTGGCGAGGACTTGCAGCGCCCGCCCGGCTTTGCCATTCGGACGGGAATAGCCGGAACAACGGTTGATACTGGTTTTAAGGCCGACAGCACTAAAATAATTTGCCTGTATTTTTTAAATAGTAATTATTATCTATACCAACAAATGCTGCTGGTGTGGCTGCAATACAAACTCCTCAAAAAATGAGCTTGTTTCATTAAATTTTTGCAGGTCTTTTTTATTGGTGAAAAAGGTGGTCGCGTTTTTTTTAAGCCCGAGATAATCGAGTAATTCAAGCGATTGAATTTTGCCTTTTGTAACTACAGCGTGCATGTAAGCAGCTTTGATTTTAATATTGGTAATACAGGTGAAGGGTTTTCCATTTAATATTCCTTTCGATATTTGCAATTGCAACATCATGGGCAAATGCCCCCATTTAAAAATATCGTACGCAATAAAATCGCCCAAAGAATACACGATAAAATGTTGTTTGCCTGTGGCTGCAGATTGGTACAATTCCATTGGCTGTGCATGATGCGGATGACCTGCGATTACAACATCAACGCCTGCTGCATCGCAAATATTATGAATATTATTGACTGTGTGCATGCCAGGATAAGCCTGGTATGCACAGCCCATGTGGAGGGCTGCTACAATAATATCGGCACCACGTTGCCGGGCAATGGCTGCCTGGGTTACCAGCAAACTTATATCCGGATTAGAAAGATTGAGTGGTATTAAATTACACATCCAGGCTTTACCTGTAGGTAAAACTTCCTTATTAAACGAAAAAGTTGCTGATAAAAAAGCAACTTTAATTCCGTTTTTTTCGATAATGGGAAAATCATTTTGCGCCGCTGCTGTTAGCGCCGCACCGGTGTATGCAATACCTTTTTGTTGTAATAAATGCAGGGTATTTAATAACCCATCTACCCCCATATCGAGCGAATGATTATTGGCCACACTCAGCACATTATACCCTTTAAACTGCCCGTTACCTGTAAAAATTTTAAGCATAGCTTCATCTGCATTAAAATACATATCATGCAACATTACCTCCGGTGCTGCCGAACTTGGTTTACTGAAATCCGCTGGTGTTTCCAGGTTGGCAAATACAATATCGGCATCAAAAAAGAACTCGCCTGTGTTTCTCCAAAGATTGGAGCATACTTGCGGCTTTATGCTGGTATAAGGTATTAAATCGCCACCGGCATTAAAAGATATTGTTTGTGATGGGATAAAGTTTGCTGGAATTACCGGTTGAAGGGTTTGTCTGCCAAAGTAAGATTTAAGATCTGCGCCTTGCTCCTCATGGGTCATTGCCCTAAAATAATATTTACTACCGAGGTACAATTTCTCAGCAAAAGTCATGGTTAATGGATCTTCGTGATGGTTGGGCAAAAAAACATGAATTTCTTTTTTACCAAGCCACTGCCGTAACTGGTAAAAAAAACGAACAATATATACCAACATTTTGCCCTTGGTACTAATGGTTATTACAGGATTAAATTTTTTATAGTCTATTATTTGCATCGCTTATTTTAAAGAAGCAAAATAAAACGATAATTATTTAACTATTAGCTTTTACCTAAATTTTTGCCAATCCATTGCAAATACTGTTTATGATAAAACACGAGCATTTACTGAGTGTAAGCAGTAATAGCTGAATTATGCGCTGACTAAAGCCGGGATTTCGCAGTTGAAAATCTCATTACGGCCTCCAACTCCAAAAGATGGGTTGAGCTAAAAAAATATTTTTATACAATAGCAATAATACGTAGCATAAGTACGTTATCAATGTGGTTTTTCATAGGATATTGGATTTAAAACGGGCCGGGATTTCCATCCCAGCCCCATTTTTTTATATGCCTTGCCTATTTTTTACCAGAAGTGGTATTTTTATAAAAAATACCACCGCCAATTACGAAGTTGTCTTTTATATATTCTTATTCTTTTAAAATAATTATTGGTAGATACACATCAGAATATCTCTTCAACAACATTTACTGCATTTGCGGAGGAAAGCCCATTTTAACCCTCATATTGATATCAATAGCCTCTAAAAACTCCTCTGTATAAAGATAATGTTCGCCATGATTAACTTTATTGCCATGAATACAAACGGCTAAATCTTTGGTCATTTTACCGCTTTCTACTGTTTCTATACATACGGTTTCTAATCCATTACAAAAATCAATCAGTGGCTGGTTGCCATCTAACTTACCACGGAAAGCCAAACCTCTCGTCCATGCAAAAATAGAAGCGATTGGATTGGTAGATGTTGATTTACCTTTTTGATGATCTCTGTAGTGACGGGTAACCGTACCATGAGCCGCCTCTGCTTCCATTGTTTTACCATCGGGTGTAATTAATACTGAAGTCATTAAACCCAGGCTACCAAAGCCTTGTGCTACGGTATCGCTTTGTACATCACCATCATAATTTTTACAAGCCCATACAAAATTGCCATTCCATTTTAAGGCACTAGCCACCATATCATCAATTAAACGGTGCTCATAAGTTATACCAGCATCCTCGAATAATGATTTAAATTCACCTTGGTATATTTCTTCAAAAATATCTTTAAACCTACCGTCGTATTTTTTTAGAATGGTATTTTTGGTAGATAGATACAAAGGCCATTTTTTGGTAAGTGCCATGTTAAAGCAACTTCTTGCAAAACCCACAATACTTTCATCAATATTGTACATACACATAGCAACACCATCGCCTTTATAATTATAAACTTCATATACCTGAGCTTCGCCGCCATCTTCCGGGGTAAAAGTCATGGTTAATTTACCTTTTCCTTTTGTTACAACATCGGTTGCTTTGTACTGATCGCCAAAAGCATGACGGCCAACAATGATGGGAGCCGTCCAGTTGGTTACCAAACGAGGTACATTCTGCATAACAATTGGTTCCCGAAATACGGTACCATCCAAAATATTACGAATAGTGCCATTGGGGCTTTTCCACATTTGTTTTAGGCTAAATTCTTTTACCCTTGCTTCATCTGGCGTAATGGTAGCGCACTTAATGCCCACACCACAGGCTTTAATTGCATTGGCAGCATCAACGGTTACCTGGTCGTTGGTTTCGTCCCGGTATTCCATACCCAAATCGTAGTATATAATATCGAGGTCAAGGTATGGAACAATTAGTTTGTCTTTGATAAATTTCCAGATGATCCTTGTCATTTCATCGCCGTCTAATTCTACAACGGGGTTTGCTACTTTAATTTTTGCCATTGATTGCTATTGATTGTTTGATAATTTATTGAATGTTTCCAGGAAGGCTTTTTTATTAAACAACGCACTGGCAGGAATTGAAAAACCTTTTATGATTGTGCTGGTTACTATGTTGCCATTATTTATTTTCTCATCTAACTGGTAAGCCTTATTCATAAGCAGGTATTTCTCAATGTTTTTTTGCCTTAAGTCTATAATCCAATACTCTTTAATGCCATGTAAAGCATAATCGCTGAATTTAATGCCCCGGTCGTTTTTCTCGGTACTTCTGCTTACTACTTCTACCACCATATCCGGTGGTGGAAATATTTTTTGTCCTAATTTAAATTTTGCAGCTTTTTCTTTTTTAAAAAAACAAATGTCGGGTTCGTAATCGTTACTGGTAAGGCTTATCATGAGTTTTTCATGTGTTACCCTACCCAGATTTTGAATAGAAACATAAATATTCATCAATGTATTTAGCTCGCTGAAAACACTTTCATGTTCGTTAGCAACAGGCGAGTGTATCACTACTTCGCCATTAATGAATTCGGCCTTCATATCTTCTGTTACAAAATCATAAAAATCATTTCTTTTTTGCAGCTTTTCTTTTATATAATACCTTAAGGCAACAAAATGTTCCTGCAGTTTCGTTGATTCCAATAAAGGTGTGAGTATAGCGTTCATTTTTTTTAATAACCAGATATTTGTTATTTAAGTGTAAATAGTATGAACTCAGCTATTTAATAATTTTTCAGATAATTTTTATTAGATAATTTTTATTAGATAACCTGTGCATTTTTTTTCAGCTATTGATAAATACTTAAAGCTGTATGTTTTGCTATGTTGTCAAAATCTTTATCGTTGTGTATGATTGAGAAATTATTTTCAATACAAATTGCAGCTTGTCAGCAGTCGTTTGCCTTTTTTATTGTAAAACCTTTTTTTCATAAAAGTCTAAATAAATCTGCTGCCTTCAACGCCAATTCATATCCATTATATTCAATCATTTTAAACCCGAATAGATTTTCTTCAACAATTGGGTAAAGTTTATTTTCTTGTATTCCCTGCAGAACCTCTTGCAAAATAACGGGCAGTTTATAAATAAAGCCTTTGGCTGATGTAGTCGGTATTGGCAATTTTACCTTCTCAATTTGTGAGGATGATTTATTATTAAAAAAAATCAATCCAAACTTAACTGTTTACAACATAGTTTACCATTTCTCCTCATTTTATCTAAATCCCCAATCCACTTTACCTTACCCTGAAGTGATAATATTTTAAGTTGTATCTGTTGCTGTACATAGTTACTCAATGCTGTATTAATAATTTCTTTTTTGGTTTTATTTTTTAAATACTTCATGGCATTGGCCATCAAATCTTCATCGATATCTTTACCATTTTTCAAAAAAATTATTTTACTGCTCACAAATATATTCAATTAGGTAAATCCTATAAATTCTTAATCAACTCATCGGCAAATTCACTTGTTTTTAGTAAGGTGCCTTCTTTCATGAGGTTATAAAAATCGATGGTAACAGTTTTATTACGGATGGTTTTACCAACGGCAATAGTAATAAGATCTGCTGCATCTCTCCAGCCCATATATTCCAGCATCATTACGCCGCTAAGTATTACGCTAGAGGGGTTCATGGTATTGGTATTGGCAAACCTTGGTGCAGTGCCATGGGTAGCTTCAAAAACAGCATGCCCGGTAAGGTAATTGATATTGGCGCCGGGGGCAATACCAATGCCACCAACCTGGGCTGCAAGGGCATCGCTGATATAATCACCGTTTAGGTTTAAGGTAGCAATTACAGAATAATCTTGCGGAGCCAACAAAGCCTGTTGCAGAAAATTATCAGCAATAGCATCTTTAATAATTACTTTACCGCCTACCGAAGATATTTTCATTTCTTCATTGGCAACAGCTTCGCCACTTTCTTTTTTGGTACGCTCCCATTGCTGCCAGGTGTAAACATAACCCCCAAACTCTCTTTCTGCCAACTCGTAACCCCAGTTTTTAAAGGCGCCTTCTGTGTATTTCATAATATTACCCTTGTGTACGATGGTTACAGAAGGTAATTTATGTTCGATAGCAAATTCAATGGCAGATCTTATTAATCTTTCGCTGCCATCTTTACTTACCGGCTTAATACCAAGTGAAGTTGTTTCAGGAAAACGAAAAGCTTTTACACCTAATTCATTCACCAGAAAATTGAGGAGCTTTTTAGCCTCGGGAGTACCTGTCATAAACTCAATGCCAGCATAAATATCCTCGGTATTTTCTCTAAAAATTGTCATACTTACCTTTTCGGGCTGCCACATAGGAGACGGTACGCCCTCAAAATATTTAACCGGGCGCAAGCAAACATAGAGATCAAGCTCTTGCCTTAAAGCAACATTTAAACTACGGATACCACCGCCCACCGGGGTTGTTAGCGGCCCTTTAATGCTGAGCATGAATTCTTTAAAGGCATCCATGGTAGCCTCTGGCATCCAACTGCCGGTAGCGTTAAAGGCTTTTTCGCCAGCCAATACTTCCAGCCAATCAATTTTTTTTTCGCCTTTATATGCTTTTTGAACAGCAGCATCAAATACCCTAACGCTTGCTTTCCATATATCCGGACCAATGCCATCACCTTCTATAAATGGTATGGTTGGGTTGTTTGGTACATTGAGTTTGCCATTGCTACCCATGGTTATTTTTGCTGCCATTGAATATATTTTTAGTTTACAAATTTTTGAATGATGCAAAAGTAAGCGATGCAGGTTTTGTATAAATAAAAAAGGGCGCATTTCACATTGTAGCTCACCATTTCGGTCGGTGGGCATCCCCGACCACGGTATGGCTGTGGTTGGCGTGCTCACCAAACACTAAGTGCTGCAACAATTTGAAATGCACCCATAAAAAATACCGCTCATATTAGTGAAGGCATACTGATTAAACTATATAGGATTGGTATTTTTTTATAGTAAGATCAATAAAATACTTAATAATTGCAGTAGCTACTATAACCCATCCTTTACAGAAAGCGTTCTTTTTCCAAATGATTTGTGAACCCTGGTTTTGCGGTATAATAGGTAATGAATGGTTATAGCACAATAAAAACTGGGTTTCGGGAAAAGTAACGAAAATTTAATGTTATACTCATAGAGGTTACAGCACAATAAATAGGGGGATTTGGGTTATTTTTTAGGTAATAAAATAGTACTATTTGTTATTGAACCAGTAACTAAATTGAAGCCAAACGAAATTAAGGCAACAGTTAAAATTTAATTAAAGCCAAGCCGCAGCAAAATGGCTAGTGCTCTAGACCATTGCAATCAATTCATATAGAAACTTTCTGCTGTAGTATTTATAGTCCTCTTTTATATACAACCTGTATAATGATGTTAGCCAATTTTCTCCCTACATTTGTTTTAAAACAGCTTGTACAATATGATTAGAGAAAAAATTTTAGTAATTGGCGCCAGCGGACAAATAGGCGTTGAATTAACGTTGGCACTCAGAAAAATTTATGGCAATGCCAACGTGGTTGCCAGCGATTTGAGAGAAGAGAATGAGTTGCTTAAGGGCTCTGGCCCATATGTAAGCCTTGATGTAATGAACAAGGAAATGCTGCATGTACAGGTTATTCGGCAAAATATTACACAGATATATTTACTAGCCGCTATCTTATCCGCCACCGGCGAAAAAAACCCCAACCTTGCATGGAGCCTTAATATGCAAAGCCTGCTAAATGTACTGGATATTGCTAAAGAAGAAAAATTACATAAAGTTTACTGGCCTAGCAGCATTGCAGTATTTGGCCCAACATCGCCCAAAATAAATTGCCCTCAACAAACTATTATTGAGCCCAGCACAGTATATGGCATTAGCAAATATGCAGGTGAATTTTGGTGTAATTATTATCACAACCGGTGGGGGTTAGATGTTAGAAGCATTCGCTACCCAGGCCTGATTAGCTACAAAAGCGAGCCAGGAGGTGGAACTACAGATTATGCAGTAGCAATCTTTCACGAAGCCCTTGAAGATAAAAAATATGAATGTTTTTTACAGGAAGATACTTACCTGCCCATGATGTATATGCCCGATGCCATTAAAGCAACCATCCAAATGATGGAGGCACCGGAATCAAAAATCGCTATCCGTACATCTTACAATATATCCGGGATGAGCTTTTCTCCAAAAGAAATAGCTGCGGAAATACAAAAACATATTCCCGATTTTGAAATGACTTACAAGCCCGATTACCGGCAGCAAATTGCCAATAGCTGGCCTCAAAGTATTAATGATACCGAAGCAAGAAATGATTGGGGATGGAAGGAAGATTATGATTTGGAAAGAATGACCAAAGATATGTTTGAGAACTTATAAAGAAATTATTGCAGTTTAAAAGATTATACACATTTTTAAAAACCATAAAAAATAAATATATAAAAAATACATTAAAAAATTTGGTTAATACAATACAAAATCTATCTTCACGAAGTCTATATACATAGACAATTTGTTTACCCTAATTTCAGTAACCAAATCAAACTAAACTAAACTAAACTAACAAAATGCAAAATTTCAAAAAAGTTTTTGCAGTCCTTTTAGTAGGGCTGATCGTGCTTACATCTGCAATTGTGGTTCCAACTACAAAGCCAATTCCTGCCGAAAAAATTACGGCAGTCTCTAACGCCATTGAAATGGCAAAAACAGACGGGAAAGTTTCAAAATCTGAACTACGTGATATTGCAACAATTGCAAAAGGATCACAGCTCTCTTTAAAAGAGAAAATTGCCTTAAAGGTTTTTGGTAAAAAAATTGGCAATAAATTAATGGAAACAACCAACACAACTGCGGGTGGAAAATCCCAAGTAATTGCACTTATCTTAGTTTTACTTGTTGGTACATTAGGAATCCATAGATTTTACCTAGGCTATACCTGGCAGGGAATTGTACAATTATTAACTGGAGGAGGATGCCTTATTTGGGCTATAATTGACCTTGTACGTATAATTACTGGTGATCTTAAACCAAAAGATGGCGAGTACGAAAAAACATTGTAAATAAATATTCTTTAACTTTCTATATTCGGGAACTCCAAAAAAGTTCCCGAATTTTTTATATGAAACTACATTACAAAAGAGCCCTGCTTATTTTTTTAATAATAACACCTTTTATCTTATTAATACTTCCAAAAGACTTTTTTGATAACGGTTCCTCGTTGTGTGTATCAAAACTATTTACGGAAAAAGAATGTTATGCCTGCGGAATTACAAGAGGTATAATGCACCTGATTCATTTGGATTTTGAAAAGGCTTATGAGTATAACATGCTCAGTTTTATTGTATTCCCGTTATTAGGATTAATATGGATCCAATGGATTGTAAAAGAGTATAAACTCTATAAAAAGATCAAATTAACTTCTTCAAAAAAACCCACTCTATAAGCGGGTTTTTATATAAATAGTCAGTTGTATAAAACTATACTTCGCCGGTAACAAATATCTTTTTCATTTTGGTTACCAATTCAGTCTCTATCATCTTATTTGCTATCAAAATCATATTTTTAAAAGCAATGGCATGCGAAATACCATGGCCAATAATTACAGGTTTGTTAACCCCTAAAACCGGCACACCACCATACATTTCAAAATTAAAGCGCTCAAAATGTTCATCTTGTATGCCACGTCTTTTAATAATATCATACACACTTTCAGCCATTTTAAGTACCACATTGCCTGTAAAGCCTTCGCAAACCATTACATCGGCTTTATCCATTAAAATATCCCTTCCTTCTATATTTCCTATAAAATTAAGCTGATTGTTTTCTTTCAGCAAAGGATAAGTTGCTTGTGCTAAAAGATTTCCTTTTCCTTCTTCTTCACCAATGTTGATTAAGCCAATACGTGGATTATTAATACCTAAAATATGCTCAGCATATAATGAACCCAACACAGCAAATTGCAACAAGTTTTCTGGCTTACAATCAGCATTGATACCAGCATCTAACAATAAGCCCAAATTGCCATTTTCTCTTGGAATGTAAGCCCCAATTGTTGGTCTGCTAACACCCGCCATTGCTTTAATGCTAAATAGCGAACCCACCATCATGGCACCTGTATTTCCGGCACTTATAAAGGCATCAATTTTGCCGGAAGTCAATAAATGGAAGCCAATAGCAATAGAGGATTGTTGTTTTTCTTTCAATGCTTTTGTAGGATGCTCGTGCATCTCAATAACCTGGCTTGCATGTACAATAGTTAGTTGATTGCTGCTTACCTTATACTGTATTAATAATTCATTGATAGCATCTTCATTACCAATTAAGGTAAGATGAACCTGTGCATCAGTTGATTCAGCAAAAAACAAAGCCATTCCTTTTACTGCTTCTAAAGGTGCATAATCACCTCCCATCATGTCGAGCCCAATATTCATGGTAGTTACATTAAATGAAAAATTCTAAGTGCTACTATCTTTTACTGAAAGTAGAACTTAGAATGCAGTATAAAAAAAATCTTATGCTTTTAATGGCGCTTTTTCAGCAACCACCTGTCCTTTGTAGTATAATTTACCTTCACTTACATGAGCACAATGACGTACATGTGTTAATCCTGTAGTGCTATCTACCGATAAAGTTGTTTCTGAAGCCTTGTAATGCGTTCTTCTCTTTGCACTGCGCTGTTGAGAGTGGCGACGTTTTGGATTTGGCATATCTGTAAATTTTAATTTTTATTATGGTATTTTTTTGCTTGTGTATAAAAAAACTTATTTTGTACTAATTATTTTCACTTTTAAATTGATCTAAACCCTTCCAGATAGTGGTTGCGTTTTCATCTGTCTCCTTTACTTCTAAAGCTTTTAACTTTTCAAGTATCTCCTTATTGCATTTTGGCCCTCCAAATTCTTCCTCCGTACACATCTTTTGAAAAGGCACGCTCAATGTTATAAATTCAAAAATCCAATCATTTAAATGGAGGTGCGTTTCTGTTTTAGAAATGTAATAAATATCAGGGTCTTCTTCCAACTCATTCATTTCCTCAGGATTGTCAACCATCTTCACCACCATGTTAAATTCATCCCACAAATCCTTGGTTAGTAGGTTGTTACACCTATCGCAACTAACATCTGCCTTGCCCCCTATTTCAAATTTTAATAAGAAAAAATTAGATTTCTTATCAATCATCAACTTAATATTTGCAGTACAATTTGCAAAATCCCGTGCTATTTCTTCATCAAAAAAACTGTCCTTTATGTCATAAGTAAACTCATGAATGCCAGGCTTTAAACCTACAAAAGCTATTTCAATTGGTTTCATTTTTGCCATCACCACTGGTTTAAAGGACGGCGAAGGTAGTATTTTTCATGTAAAAATTGAAGTAATAATCAAGAAAAATATATCCTCTCTCATTTTTTGTTATTTTTAACGCTAAATGAATAGTAAAATAAAATGGAAGGTATTGTTGCCGGTGGTGCTTGTTGCCATCATTATTCATTTTTTTACCTCCAATGCAGTACAGGTAGAAACATATTATTCCACAGGTATTTATCCCTTTATTGCAAGCACTTTACAATACCTTTTTGGCTGGCTGCCTTTTAGTATAGGCGATATTTTATACGGATTGGCAGCCTGCTGGATTATTTTTAAAATATATGGATACATTTTAGCCTTAATCAAAGGCAACATTTCTGGTATGAGTTTTAAGATGGGCGTGATTAAAACTTTGCAGCTTATATTGCTCATCTATATTATTTTCAACTTGTTTTGGGGCATTAATTATAACCGGGTTGGTATTGCGGGGCAGTTAGGGTTACAGCTAAAAAAATATTCAACCCAAGAGCTGCTGGTAATAGATTCTCTGCTGCTGTTAAAGGTAAACGAAAGTAAAAAAACACTTCTGAGTAATCCAAACCAAATAACCAACACTGGCCAAATAAAACAACAAACAATAGCAGCCTATCAAAATATTGCAAAAAAATACCCTTTTTTAACGTATCAGCCAACTTCTTTAAAACCATCTATGTGGGGTTGGCTTGGCAATTATGCAGGGTTTACCGGTTATTACAATCCTTTTACAGGCGAGGCACAGGTAAATACTACGGTACCCCAATTTTTACAACCATTTACTTTTTGCCACGAAACTGCCCATCAGCTTGGGTATGCCAAAGAAAACGAAGCAAATTTTGTAGGTTACCTAACTGCCGCGTCATCTGCAGATACTACTTTTCGATATTCCGTTTACCTCGATCTTTTTTTGTATGCGCAACGAAACCTGTTTAGGACAGACTCAGCTTCTGTAAAATATTTTGCAAAAAAGCTAAATCCGGCAATAAGAAAAGACCTAAATGATTTGCGAAAATTCAACGAACAGCATCGGAATCCTATTGAGCCTGTTATAGCCTGGATATATGGAAATTACCTCAAAAATAACCAGCAACCATCTGGCGTGCAGAGTTACGATGAAGTGTTGGGCTTATTGATTGCTTACTACAAAAAATTTGGCAGCATCTAAAAAACATTGTTTTATTTACCATTGCTTTTTTTGAACCGGGCTATAATGCGTTAAATTAACTGCGGTGGCCCGTCCGAATGGCGTGGCCGGGCAGACGTCGCACTCCCGTTGCAATGGCGTTCAGCCGGGCAGACTTGTACTTTAGCTAATTACGCTGCTTCTCCTCACTTTTAAAATAGGTATTCAGTGGCAAACGAGGATTATTTATTTAGCTTTATTAAATAATATTTATCCTCCTGCTATAATTCCCGCTACAATTTTAATCGCAGTTTTTCTTCTGTACTTAACTCATCTATATAATATCGTTTTACGTTGTTGATGGTTACTTCATCGGTAATATCTACAAAATTTTTAAACGAAGATGCTTCTGTTGGTTTAATGATGAGTACAAATTGATCGTCGCTGCCTCTTGCAAGGGCAACTTTCTTCTTTTTCTGTAAAATAATTTGGCGGATTGTGTTGTAGTCTGCTGTAAAGAATACTGCTTTTTTCAGCTCACCTTCGTAGTATTTTATTGTATCATTGTCGCAAAGCACAGCAGTAAGTACGCAGGAGTTGCAAATATCATCGGTAATGGGGGTTTGATCATTAGGCAGATTGAGTTTCATAGCAGTAGGCCTTGCCATAGTAGTGGTAAACACAAAGAATGTGATGAGCAAAAAGCCAAGGTCAACCATTGGCGTAAGGTCGACCCGGGTAGATTTTTTTACCACACCTTTTTTTGAATAATCTGTTCTATTGCTGCTGTTGTTTTCAACTGTTGCCATTTTTTTATTTTTTTATAAGATAAAAAGCAGGCTACAATCCACACACCGGGCAATAATTTATTTTGTAATTTTAAAAGCTGGGTTGAAAGGTTTCATTTAAAATTAACATAACTTGGTAGTTGGGGAGAATACTAACCACTGCCTGGCCTCAATCGGTGTTGTAACCAACCGAAACCGGGAGCTACAATTTGAAATGCATTCAGTTAGAAAAACAGTGAAAAAAAATTTAAAATAAGTCTTACTTTCGTAAAAACATTTATCGCTTGCCACCTGTAATTTTATACTACGCTATTCCATTTTTTGTGCTGCTGCTAAGCATAGAAGCATGGTTCTCATATAAAGAGCACAAATATTTATACCAAACAAAAGATACTCTAGGAAGCCTCGGCCTCGGTATTGGCAATGTTATTACTGGTTTTTTTACAAAGGCTGTAATTTTTGGCTTATTTACTTTTTTATACAATCACCGATTCTTTAACCTGGATTCAGCAGTATATTGGTATTGGATATTGTTGTTTTTTGCAGATGATTTCTCCTATTATTGGTTTCACCTTATCAGCCATCATGTTAACTATTTTTGGGCAAGTCATGTGGTGCATCATTCATCAAAAAATTACAACCTTGCGGCTGCTTTGCGCCAAACCTGGACGGGCAATGCCACCGGCGCATTTTTATTTTGGGCGTGGATGCCGCTTGCAGGCTTTCATCCAATCTGGATTTTATTTATGCAGCAGATTAGCCTCATTTACCAGTTTTGGATACATACAGAAACCATCCAAAAAATGCCAACGGCATTTGAATACATATTTAACACCCCATCTCATCACAGAGTGCACCATGGCAGCGATATAAAGTATCTGGATAAAAACCATGCCGGCATACTAATTATATGGGATAGAATGTTTGGCAGCTTTAAATCTGAGGAAGAAAGGCCTGTTTATGGCCTTACCAAAAACATCGAATCTTTTAACCCTGCAACACTTGCCTTTAAAACATGGGGCGAACTATTGAAAAAAGTTATGCATGCAGGCTCAGTTAAAAATGGCATCAGCTACATTATAAAATCTCCCGGATGGAGCCATGATGGTAGTACAAAAACAACTGCACAGCTTAGAAAAGAAATGAAACAATTATAAAATATTTTATGGCCGGTGTGCTGCAAAAAAGATTGTTCCGCCTCAATTAATTAGCAGCATACCATATTAGCCAGCAAATAGCAGTAGTGAGCAGTAAAATAAATATCCATTCCATTTTTTTCCACTGCTCTTTTTTTTGTATTTGCCGCATGGTATCATTGATCAATGCCTCTGTTTCAGTATTGGTTGCAGCCAGTTGCAATAACCGATCTTTTAATAAAACAGCCCTCTCCAAGGTTAAATATTTTACCGGCTTTAACAAAGTAAAAATAATTTGCTGGTTAATATCCGGTTCATTAAAATGCAAAATCTTGTCAACTGTTTCTACAGTTAAAAGCTTGTCAATAAATTCATAAATCTCCTCTTTATCCATTCTAAACACATCTAGCCTAAAAGTATATTGCTCAAATTCAAGCGACTGTTTTAAAATATTAACCGGGGTAATTAGTTGCTGTGTTTTATTATTGCCTGTAGCCCTGTTGTACCATCGTTGCTGTAAATAAGTATGTTTTTTACCCGGATTGGTAAGCACTTCGTATGCTTCTTTAATTTCTGTAAACATAGCTGCAGCATGTACGTTATCAGCGGCTTTATCAGGATGGTATTGTTGCGCCAACTTTCGATACGCCTTTTTTATTTCGGGCAGCGTGGCTGATGATTCAATCTCCAGGATTTTATAATAATCTTTCAGAAACATGCGGCGGCGAAGATACATAATAAATAAATTAATATCGCAGAGGCGTAACTACTGCTTTGCATAAAAACACAACAAAATCTCATCAATTATGTAACAATAGCCGGACTTCTGTACCTGCTCGTTTTATAAAGACGAGGTAGCACCATTGGTGTCGCATAGTTTAAAAAAACTTAATTTTACATTTTTATAAAAAGACACTGTATAAATGACGGAAAAACTGCAACATTTAAGTACTGCATTACAAGGAGAATTATATTTCGATACTACCATGAGGATTTTGTATGCTACAGATGCATCTGCCTACAGGGAAATGCCATTGGCAGTAGCTATTCCTTCATCGGTAGAGGATTTAAAGAAACTAATTGCATTTGCCAATACCAATAATACATCGCTTATACCTCGTACTGCGGGTACATCACTTGCCGGGCAGGTGGTGGGTAATGGCATTGTGGTAGATGTGTCTAAAAATTTTACCCAAATATTGGAATTAAATGAGGCAGAACATTGGGTAAGGGTGCAACCCGGTGTAATTAGAGATGAGCTAAATTATTTTTTAAACCCTTATGGGCTATTTTTTGGTCCGGAAACTTCTACTGCCAACAGAGCCATGATTGGTGGCATGGTGGGCAATAATAGTTGTGGCAGTAATTCAGTTGTTTACCGGAGCACCCGTGAGCATTTGCTGGAAGTAAAATGCCTGTTAAGTGATGGATCGGAAGCTGTTTTTAATGAAATTAATCTAAATGATTTTGAAGCCAAATGCGAAGGAGATACACTTGAATCCAATATTTACAAAACGGTAAGGGGCATGCTGGGCAATTACGAAAATCAGCAGGAGATACGCACCCATTTCCCCAAGCCATCTATAGAAAGAAGGAATACAGGCTATGCAGTAGATGTATTGCTGGAGTCGGCGCCATTTACAGCCGGCGGGCCCAATTTTAATTTCTGCCAACTCATTGCCGGTTCAGAAGGTACGCTTGCTTTTATTACAGAAATAAAATTGAATGTTGTACCGCAGCCACCGAAAGAAACAGGGTTACTCTGTGTTCACTTCAACAGCATTAACGAATCGCTTAGGGCAAATATTATTGCCATGCAATTTAAGCCAAGTGCCAGCGAACTGATAGATCATTATATTTTAGAATGCACCAAAAATAATATTGAGCAAAACAAAAACCGCTTTTTTGTACAAGGCGATCCCGGAGCCATTTTGGTTGTGGAATTTTGTAGAAATACAAGGGAAGAAATTGTCATCATTGCATCTGAAGTGGAAGCTGCCATGCGGTCTGCTGATCTTGGTTATCATTTTCCACTGCTATTTGGAGATGACACAAAAAAAATATGGACCTTGAGAAAAGCTGGTCTTGGTTTGCTTAGCAACCTGCCCGGCGATGAAAAAGCTGTGCCCGTTATTGAAGATACAGCAGTAGATGTAAACGACTTGCCTGCCTACATCGAGGCATTCAACAAAATATTAATCAAATACAATTTGCATGCAGTGCATTATGCCCATGCTGGTAGTGGCGAAATCCACCTTAGGCCAATCATCAACTTAAAAACAGTAGAGGGCAACGCGTTATTTAGAATTATTGCAGAGGAGATAGCCACATTGGTTAAAAAATTCAATGGCTCTTTAAGTGGCGAGCATGGCGATGGCAGGCTGAGAGGCGAATTTATTCCGCAGATGGTTGGAGAAAAAAATTACAAATTATTACAACAAATAAAACGCACCTGGGATCCTAATAATATTTTTAATCCGCATAAGATTGTAAATACACCATCCATGAATAGCATGTTGCGGTACACACCGGGGCAGCAAACACCCAAATTCAATACTATTTTCAGGTATAAAGATCAGGATGTGTTGCAACATGCAGAGCAATGCAATGGTAGTGGAGATTGCCGCAAAACAGCACTAAGTGGAGGCACCATGTGTCCATCGTTTATGGCCACCAAAAACGAGAAAGATTCTACAAGAGCGAGGGCCAATATTCTGCGGGAGTTTTTAACCAATTCTGATAAGCTTAACCGCTTTGATCATAAAGAAATTTATGAGGTGATGGACCTTTGTTTAAGTTGCAAAGCTTGCAAAAGTGAATGTCCCAGTAATGTGGATGTAGCCAAACTAAAAGCCGAATTTTTGCAGCAATATTATGATGCCAACGGCGTACCATTCAGAAGCCGGTTAATTGCCAATTTTAGCAGTGCGGCAAAATTAGGATCGTTGGTACCCGGCATGTATAATTTTATGGTAACTACACCGGTTATCAGCAATACCATTAAGCGACTAAGTGGCTTTAATGTAAAACGTAGTATGCCAACTTTGTATAAAACAACGCTTCAAAAATGGCACAATAAAAATAGCCGTAGTAACAGAGAAGTTGGTAATTACACCGCACAACCTTCTTCAATTGCATCGGGAGAAAATGCCATTAAAACCGTTTATCTTTTTTGCGATGAGTTTACCAACTATAATGATACAGCAATTGGTATTAAAGCCATTACCCTGCTAAAAAAACTAGGATACGAAGTAATTATTCCGAAACACATAGAAAGTGGCAGGGCATGGCTAAGCAAAGGATTGATAAGAGAAGGAAAAAAAATAGCTAATAAAAACATCGACCTGCTAAAAGATATTATTACTGCCAACACACCTTTGATTGGTATTGAACCAAGTGCCATTTTAACTTTTAGAGATGAGTATATTGATTTGGCTACAGATCAAAATTTTGATGCTGCCAAAGCGTTGGCAAAAAATGTTTTTTTGATAGATGAGTTTATTGCTTCAGAAATAGATAAAGGACAAATAAGTAAAGCACTTTTTACTAAGGATAAGAAGCTTATACAGTTGCATGGCCATTGCCAGCAAAAGGCGTTATCCTCTGTAGCACCATCAGTAAAATTATTATCCTTACCAGAAAATTATAGTGTAGCAACAATTCCTTCTGGCTGCTGTGGTATGGCGGGTTCATTTGGATACGAAAAAGAGCATTATGATTTGAGTATGAAAATTGGTGAGCTGGTATTATTTCCTGCTGTACGCAAGCAGGATGAAGCGGTAATTGTAGCAGCTCCCGGCACTAGTTGCCGCCACCAAATAAAGGATGGTACCGGAAAAATAGCCTTACATCCGGTAGAGGTTTTGTATGATGCACTGCTAAAATAATTGTAATAAATTTTTTAGGCCAAAACAAAGCCCCTTTTTATGAAAGGGGCTTTGCTTTTTATTTGTAACCTATTCCTGTTTTTTTTAGATATTAAAGGCGTGATTTTGTAACAAGAAACTCACAGTGCCGGAGCCGATAAGTGTTTGTTAAATATTAAATGATACATTTATGGTGTTATCTTGTAATTCCAATCTCCTCTAAATTCTTTATTGGTTAGATTGATATTCTGTAATGTTTCATCATCAATTTTAATTCCTTTTTCATATTCATTTTTATCAGCTCTTGCTTTTATAATCAGCCCCTTTTGGGTGGTAGTATTTGCTATTAAATTTACAATCACTTCCAGACTT
>JBBQTZ010000045.1:0-23879 GCA_038234405.1 Chitinophagales bacterium | reverse complement strand
GGGAGGGGAATTGGTCCCTGTTATTATTAAACATTTATTTTTATTGTTCAGAAACTAATTCTGCCCAGCAGTATTAAACCACCCCTAACCCCTCCATGGGAGGGGAATTGGACTCTGCTATTGTTAGACATTTATTTTTATAGCTCAGAAACTAATTCTGCCCTGCAATATTAAACCACCCCTAACTCCTCCATGGGAGGGGAATTGGACACTACAATTGTTAGACATTTATTTTTATTGCTCAGCAACTAGTTCTACCCCGCAGTATTAAACCACCCCTAACCCCTCCAAAGGAGAAAAATTGGTCTCTGCTATTATTAAACATTTATTTTTATTGCTCAGAAACTAATTCTGCCCCGCAGTATTAAACCACCCCTAACCCCTCCATGGGAGGGGAATTGGACACTGCTATTATTAGATATCTATTTTTTGCGTGGGGTTCTCATTCCCCTCCATTGGAGAGGAAATTGGTCTCTGCTATTATTAGATCTCTATTTTTTCGTGGGGGTCTTATTCCCCTCCTTTGGAGGGGTTAGGGGTGGTTTCCCCTCCATGGGAGGGGTTAGGGGTGGTTGGCATTTAATTGCACTTTAATATGCCCTCAGCATTTAAAAGTTCCAAGGCTAATTTGCATTAAAGGTTTTGCTGCATTGCTGTGGTACTCGCCGCTCTCCGGAATCTATATTATTTTTTTGCCGATTAGTAGTATTTAGCTCATGCACCTTACAGCAATAGCGGCTGAATCTGCCCGGCACATTCCCATTACACGCAAACCCACCATAGAAATCCTACATGATGAAGGAGACTATTAACGGAATGTGTCTAAGAATGACTCAACGTCCGGCAAACTCAAGGACAATCCCGGCAAAGAATGATTAATTTTATTGAAGGGATGAAAGGTAATAATTGAAAGACTATTATAACAAAGTTTATTCATTGGTTTTACTCATAGCAGCCCCCTTCATTTGAGTAGCTAAATCTTTACCAAGATATTTTTCTATTAAATTATGTATCCAATAAATTACAGGGGTGAGCAAGAGGGCTACAACAAACTTATAAATATAATTGCCTGTACCGGATACCAATACCTGGTGTAAACTCCATGGTGTACCCTGCCCGGTTTGTATTCTTTTACCTATATAAAAAGCTATGAAGAGCACAATAAAACTATCTACTAATTGTGATATTAAAGTAGATCCGGTAGCTCTTAACCATATATACTTTTCGCCAGTTATTTTTTTTATACGATGAAAAACCAACACATCTAAAATTTGCCCTACTAAAAATGCAACAATAGAGCCAATAATAATCCAGGTACCCTGGCCAAAGATTCCCCTAAAAGCAGCATCCGGCTTTTCAATATTATTACCAACAGAAAAATATTCACTCGGGCTAAGTACTATTGCCCCATTAAACATAATAAAGGCATAACTAATTAATGCTATTGCTAAAAAAGATAAAAATTTAACCCCTTTTGGTCCATAATATTCGTTAATAATATCCGTCATAATAAACACAACAGGCCATAATAAAACACCTGCTGTAAGATGAAAACTAAAAGGGCTGCCAAACAAATTGATGTTTGCCCTGCTAATACCAAGGGTATCTTCCAACGAAAAAATTTTAACCCCAATTACTTCGGCAATTAAGGCGTTGGCGATAAAAAAGCCAGCTAAAATTATAAAAAGCCGGGTACTTTTATTTTTTAAAATATTTTGTATCATAAGCTATGAGGTGAAGAAAAAATAATAGAGCTGTATTATAAAAAAAATAACATTAACCCTTATTAACCATGCAGGAATCGCTTGTTTTACTACTACATGTATAGTTGATTGTTGCGGTTCAGCAGCTTGCCTGGTGTTAAAACTCTTTACCAATAAATGAGAAATTAAAAAGAGCAGGTTTATAAAAATTGCTCCATAGCCCAGTACAACAATGGTACTTTGTAAAGGTTGTACTGTAATAGCTCCATCAAAATCAACATTTTTTTTATTGTAAATATCTACCCAACGCAAAATAACTGCCAATACAAAACAGCAATTACAGATAAAAGTAATTTTAGAAAAAAAACGCATGGTGAATTTATTTATAATTGGTTTTAGTTCAACTACAGATAGCCAATAAAAAATTCATGAATAATTAATTTGCTCAACCTTTTTTACCGGTAAGCATTGGTACAAAAGAGAAATTTTCAAAAGCTTCTTCCATTAAACTTCCATCTGCGTTTTTGGTAATACGCAGCATTCGCTGTTGTTCTCCTTCATCTACAGGCAACACCATTATGCCGCCTATCTTTAACTGTGCCAATAATTTTGGCGGCTTAAACGGAGCAGCAGCAGTAATCAGCACTTTATCAAATGGTGCATACGTTGGCAAACCTTCAAAGCCATCTCCATAAAAAAATTTAAGATTGCCATGCTTTTGTTTAAAAATATATTGCCGGGTTTTTTCAAACAAAGCCCTGTGCCGTTCAATGGTAAAAACCTTGGCACCCATCTCTGCCAATATTGATGCCTGGTAAATACTGCCGGTACCTATTTCCAATATTTTTTCATGAGGTTTTACCTGCAATAATTCTGTTTGGTAAGCTACAGTGTAAGGGTGAGATATAGTTTGACCTTCGCTAATAGGAAAAGCCCTGTTTTCATAAGCTATTTCATCGAATGCACTATCTAAAAAAAAATGCCGGGGAATATTATTCATTGCCGTAAGCACATTTTCATCTGAAATACCTTTCTCTTTCAGTAATTCAATCAGTTTTTTTCGCAGGCCTTTGTGCCTGTAAGAATCATCATACTTTTTCATAGCTAAGTGCAAGATAAAATAAATGAGCCTGTTATAGAATTATAAAATAACTATTTTAATATCTATCTCAATCGAGGTATAAAAGAGCCAATTAACTATTGCAGTAATTAAACGAGGCGCTCATAAAAAGATTGCAGCATACTTCTATACCAGCCAATCCTCAGCATTATTTTTTGAAAAATTAAAATGCCCAATACTGCCACTGCTATACCTGCCAGTACATCCAATACATAATGATGGCTTGTATAAATAGCGGCAAACCAAATACCCAACATAACAATTGTAAATAAAATTGTTGCAACTATACCTACCTTTTTTTGAAATCCGTAATACACTACTATTAAAGGATATGCAGAATGTAAAGAGGGCATTGCTGCAAATACATTTGAGCTTTTGGCATACAAATTATGAAACACATTTAACCCCGTAACACTATCAAACCTATTTAAACCAGCAGTGTTGCCCTTTGTACCAGCAATAAAGTTTGTTCCAAATTGCTGCATATACCAGGGTGGTGCTGCCGGATATAAATAGTACAGCACAAAGCCAATAAAATTTACCAAAACAAAAGTTATAGAAAAATGGAGAAACAATTGCTTATCCTTTACAAAAAGATAAAAAGCAAAAGCAAGCGGAACCGGTATCCAACATAAATAAAAAATACCTGTAGCTACATCTATCCATGTACTGTGGTTAGCTATCCAAAATTCGTTGGGAGTAATTATTTTGCCATTTATATTAATGCCAAATAATGCTTTTTCGGCATTGTACAAATCTTGTATGTGAACTGTGTTGTAAGTGTAATTTGGAAAAGCCTTCATATAATCGAAGATTATCCAATAAACTATAAAAATAGAAAAACCAATAATAAATTTACGGGTATATGTACTGGCAAAAAAGCAGGTATTAAATACAAAAACTAACACCAACTGATCTGTTTTAAAACCAATTAAAAGGTAAGAAGTAATAAAATATACTAAAGAAACTGCAATGGCAATAGTGATGCTTTTGTAAGAATAAAAAGCAGATTGTACGGTTTTATTCATTCACATTTTGAGGTGTTTTACTAAATTTAGTTTGAAGAATGCCATCCCACAAAGCAGAACTTACACCATACCCTTTAGAGGGATCATGATAATGATGCAACATGTGATGCTGCTTTATTTTTTTCATAATACCAGACTTAAAATTGTGATGGTGCATAGCATAATGCAACATATCATAAATAAGATAGCCCAATAAAAAGCCAGCAAAAAAAGCAAATAATTGATTTTGCTGAAAAAACAAGGAGAATATAAAATAAAACAAGGTTGCCAACGGAATACTTGCAGATGGCGGCAATACTAAACGCTTTTTATCTTTTGGATAATCGTGGTGTACTCCATGAAAAATAAAGTGAATACGTTTACCCAAATTAGAGGTAGGGTGGTAATGAAATATAAAACGATGTAACAAGTATTCTGTTGCCGACCATACAAACAAACCTATTGCAAAAAAAAACACAAATGCTGCTAAACCAAGTTGATGCGTAAATGCCTGTATTACAAAAAATGTAATTACAGGTATAAAAATAAATAATGGAACCGAGTAGTGTACTTTAGATAATATTTCAAGCATGCTGCTTTTAAATATCCTTGTACTCTCCTCACTATTTGATACAAAATTTTTTTTCATGCTAAAGAATGTTAATCAATGTGCTTAAATTTTTATTCTTTCTTTTACCAGTTCGTTGCTTAATGGATCTTTTCCTATAATTTCTACAAATTCTATATTAGGTGTCCAAAATGCACCTCCATTTATTTCGAGAAAAATTTTATTTAATACCGCCATTTTATTGTTAATGCTAGTGTACACTTTAAATTTTCCATCTCCGGCTAATTGCAGGTACATTTTATATTTTTTGTACGAAACAAAACTTAGTTCGTATTGATTTTCTTTTATCTTTCTATACTTAATTCCGTAGGCAAATTTACGTTGAATGTAAGTCAATTCTTCTTTCTGCCCTTTTTCCTGGTAGCGTAACCAAAAAATTTGAATCGGGTTTTCTGAATCTAATTTACCATTCACCATGTTTAATTCATACACAATAGTATTGGTGTTAGGAGTACGTTGCAGGTAAAATAATTGGTTGGGGGTAACAGCAGGTATTGGAAAACCAGCAGGCTGAGCAAACAAAGTAGTTAAAATACCTTCAAAAACAAAAAAAACTACTAACAAAAAAATTTTCATAAAATAAATAACTAAAATATTTTTTTACTTGCCTTCCAATTCCTTTTTTGCATGAAACAGTCTTTTTATAGCTGTTACATTGGTTAAAATTGCCATTACGGTTAAAGGAATAGTAAAGATAGACATGGTTTCAAATATGTGAAATGGCACAAATGTGACAAATAATTTATAATCGCCACCTATATAAAAACCAGTTATACCACAAGCCACTGCTGATAGGCCTGTTAGCACTACCCTTTCTGGCCTTTGCATTACTCCACCTTTATTTTCTATACCCAATCCTTCGCTTCTTGCACGGGTATAGCTTACCATCATAGACCCCATCAGCGCAATAAAAGCTAACAAAGAACTTAAAAAATAATGGTGAGCAATTAAATAGTAACAAATGCCTAAAAACATAAAAAGTTCACTATATCTATCCAAAACAGAATCAAACAGTGCACCAAATGTAGAACTCATATTACCAAGCCTCGCTACCTGTCCATCAAGCATATCAAAAAGGCCTGCAAATAAAATAAGTGCACCTGCCCAACCAACATAGGATAGGTCGCCACGATTACCCAATTCTGCGCCTTTAATAAAAATTATTGCTACGCCAATATTTAAAATCAATCCTATAATTGTTATAATATTTGGCGTAAACCCAATTTTAATTAAACCTTTTACCAATGGATTTATAACAAAATAAATCGATTGTTGTAGTTTATTTCTCCACATAGCTTTACAATTCTGTTTTAAAAATCAAATCGTATTCTTGTACGTATGCCCCATCTTGTAATATCAGGATTATCAAGATAAGTAATCCTTTTTACTATATCAACCCTTAACAGTTTAAAAATATTAGCCAATCCTACACTTACTTCTATATATGGCTTGTTGTTTAGAAAAAAAGTAGATGTATTACCTGTAACAGCATCTGTAGGGAACTTTAATAAACTGGCATTGGTTGAAGGATTATTTTGATCTCTGATACCGCCATATAGAACTTTTGCACTCGCTACCTCCCGTAATTTAAGTCTTCTTAAAACTGGCACTTTATTTAGAAAAAACCCATTGAAATGAAAATCCAGGTTTACAGATGCGTAATGATCACTTACAAATTCTAAAAAATTCATCAGGTTGTAAGAATTTTGTTGAAACGAATAGGTTTGGTTTGCCCTATGCGCAATAAGCAAAGGAAAAGGAACCTGCCCAAAAATATAGCCGCTTTCAATTACAATATCGCTGTAACCTAATTGAGAAAAGTAAAAGCGTTTTTGACCATAAAAATTCAAATTATGAAAATTATATTCCCCTCCTAATAATCCTTTTATACCAGCTATATACCTAACATTAAAGATGGGGTATTTATTAATTATTGGAATTCTAAATACTTTATCCTGATAAAACTGTTCATTAGGTGCCCAACGTAATTCAGCAGATATTTCGGAAGTTGTAATGTTAGGCACGGTTTCATTACCCGGCCCTTGCTTTCTGTAAATAATAGCACCGGCTGGAGTTTGTATCCAGTTTTTATAACTAAAGGTATATCTTATATTTTTTCCAAATTCCCTCACATAATCAATTTTAAAAACATTATTGTAAAGCCATTTGTCGTTTTTACCTCTTTTAAAGGATAGTAAAAAATTATCTTCCTGCACAAACTGAAGCTCCTGGCCCGGAATTTTCATATCGTACTGGTAACTAAGTTTAAGATAGTTAAGCGGAAATGAGTAAACCGATTTATGATTAAACGAATACATGCCGGATACCAAATATTTAAATTGCTCATCTTTAAAACCATACGCTACGTAGTTTTCAAAATACATATTTTGATTAAACTTTGGTGTGGTTCTGCCGCCAAACCTAAGCCTGAAACCCTCTACAGGATTAAAACTATAAAAGGTATTGGTATTACCTATTTCAAATTTATTAAACACAACATAGCCGGAAAAAACCAAAGAAACGACCGTAGCTAAAGTTTTAAATGATTTAGTATTGCGAAGGCTATCTACATTACTATAGGTTTTTAATTCATTTTTTGATAATTGTAAATGCCTGTTTTGCAGCCAAAAAGTATCTGCCTTATTGATAGCATTGGGTTGGTAAGTAACCTCTTTACTTTTATAAATACTATCAGGCGCAGGTTCATTTATCTTATAATTTTTAAACGAAACCAAACGCTCACCAATAATCCCTCCGGTTGAGCTGTTTACAATAACAAACTCTGTAACCATATCACTCATTATTACATGATATCGTCCATCTTCTCCTTTTTCAAAAGATTGGCTAATTTTTAATTCCCTTGTCCAGTTAAGATTAGCCTTTTTACTGATGGTTAAATCAATTTTTTGAATGCCATAGTTACTATCTAATGTAATGTACATGGTACCTCTAAAGAGTAGATCATTTGGATTTTTTGGGGTAAAATTTAAGCGTATTAATTTAACGCCATCTACTTCTGTAGTATCAATAATATAATATCTGTAAAATGCAGGAGCAATACTTGCAATAGGACTTAAAAACTGGTTGTTGAGTAAAAAAATATTGTTGTCATAGATATTTATGTCCTGGTAAAGATTGTTTATATAGGTACTGATACCAGCCTGATCAAATAAATCACCATAGTTTACCTTTTTCTCAGCAATCACACTGGTTTTTTCTTCCGCAGGATTTTTTCTTAAATACTTTTCAGAAAGCTTTTCCTCCAAATAGATAGGCAAGGCTGAGCGCCCTTCCAACAAGGTTGTATCTATATTTTCCATCATGAATTTATAGCTTTTAAACAACCTGTTCTGGGCTAATTTTTCGGGCTTATTTGCAAGAGAAAGACCTAATTTTTCGTATTGCTGATATTGAACGTAGTCATAAGAAGTAATTTGATTTTTCTCTTTATTCTCAATTACCTTATCAATCAATTCAACAGCCGGATTATTTCGATTCCGATATTTTCCCCTACCCCTTTTTACTACTACTTCTTTTAAGGATGAACCCATTTCAAGCATGATATCTACACTTTGAGTGGTACCCGGCGTAATAGTTTTGCTAACAGTAGTGTAGCCAACATAAGAAATTACAAGCGTGTTATATTTAGGATTATTGGTTTCAATTGAATAGCTTCCATCATCACCTGTAGAAACACCTTTGCCATTTTTAAATACTACTGATACAAATGGCATTGGCCTTTTAGTGATGGCATCTCTAATAAAACCCCTTATAACAGTTTGTGCTTGTAAAAAATAGATATTTCCAAGTAGCGTAAATAAAAGCAGCATGCCTCTCTTTACAGTATTAACAGTCATTATTTTACTAATTATTTTTAAAAACATACTTTTTTTGTAATGGATAGTTATAAGTAATTACAACCATTACAGAGGTAATCAGTTTTGCTAATACATAATTTAAACCTGCACCTAATAGTAGATATACACCTAGTGCACTTAATAATAGATTGCCAGCCCAGGCGAGCAAGTATCGTTTACTTTGAAAATAAATGGATGACCCATTGGCACTGAACACCCAATAGCGACAGATGAAAAAATTAATTATTCCGCCAGTTATTGTTCCCAATATGCTGGCTGTAAACGGCTGAACAATAAAAAGCTCTTTTAAAACAATTGCAACTGCATAGTCAAATAAACTTGCTATGGCAGAAGCCGCATTTGCTTTTAAAAATACTTTCATTATTTATAGTGTTTTTATTTCCAATAATCGAAATATACCAACAACTGCATCAAGGTAAATGAATATAAGCCAGCTACTACATCATCTGCCATTACGCCCCAACCTTTTGGTAATTTTTCAAGCTGTTTTATACCAAGCGGCTTTACAATATCAAATATTCTAAAAAATAAAAGTCCGGCTAATAAGGCATAAATATTATGTGGTGCATATAGCAAGGTAATTGCCATACCTGCTACCTCATCAATAACAACTTTACTGCTATCTTTTCCCCAAATGCTATCTACTAAAGATGAACTCCAGGTACCAACTCCACAAATTAAAAGTGCAAATATTACCTGCCAGTATGAAAAAACATAACTGGCAGGTAAAAAATACCATACAATACAAAATGCTATAGCAGCAACTGTGCCCCCACCCTTTTTAATAAATCCAATACCAGCAACAGAGGCTATATAAATATGAATTTTCATTACATAGATTCTACCAGTTCCTGATAATAATCCAGGCCAAGATGAGTTATTAAATCTTCACCCATCATGTGGCGCAGCGTATTTTGCAACTTAATAAGTTGTTTAAAAATATCGTGCTCCGGAGGCAAACCTTCCATAGTTTGTGGCGATTTAAAGTAGAAAGATAACCACTCCTGGATGCCACTCATTTCTGCACGCTTTGCCAGATCAAGAAATAATGCAAGATCTAAAACAATTGGAGCTGCAAGGATAGAATCACGGCAAAGAAAATTTATTTTTATCTGCATAGGGTAACCAAGCCATCCAAAAATATCGATGTTATCCCAGCTCTCTTTATTATCGCCGTGAGGAGGATAATAATTGATTCTTACTTTATGGTACAATTCGCCGTATAATTTCGGATTTAATTCTGGTTTAAAAATTTCATCCAATACACTCAGTTTAGATACTTCCTTGGTTTTAAAATTTTCAGGGTTATCTAACACATATCCATCTCTATTACCTAAAATATTAGTAGAAAACCAACCCCTTACCCCTAAAGACCTTGCGTGTAAACCTGGTGCTAAAATGGTTTTCATCAAAGTTTGACCAGTTTTAAAATCCTTACCACCAATTGGCGTTTGGGTTTCTTTAGCCAACTGTATTAAGGCAGGTATATCACAAGTTAAATTTGGTGCACCATTTGCAAATGGAACGCCTATTTTTATAGCTGCGTAGGCGTATATCATGCTTGGTGCAATTCGATCATCATTATCTTTTAATGCAGCCTCAAAACTTTCAATTGTAGCATGTATTTCAGACTGCTCAATATACTTTTCTGTACTTCCGCACCAAACCAGTACCACACGATTAACATTGTTTAAAATTTTAAAATTTTCAATATCTTCTATCAATTCCAAAGCAAGGTCGTACTTGGTAGCAGCTTTTTTTACATGTACTCCGTCAAGATTAGCTACATAAGATCTGTCAAAAACTGCCTTCATTGGTTTAATAACCTCCAACTCAGTTTTAATGGACTGTAACAAGGGTAATTCTAAAACTTTGGCGTTTAAAGCCGCTTCATATACATTGTCTTCATAAATATCCCAACCGCCAAAAACAATATCATTTAGTTGGGCAAGGGGTACAAAATCATTAATGGCAGGATTATTATTCTCTGTTCTTTTTCCTACCCGTATATTTCCCATTTGAGTTAAAGAACCAATTGGGTGAGCAATCCCTTTTTTTACAGCTTCTACTCCTGCAATAAATGTTGTAGCTACAGCTCCTAAACCTGGAATCAATATGCCAAGTTTACCATTTGCGGGTACTATTGTTTGTTTCATGTTGATTGTTTTTACTATTTATATAATTATTTAATCCATTTGTTTGTCTTATACCATGCAATTGTTTCTTCCAATCCCTCTTTTAGATTATACTTAGGAGAAAAGTTCAATGCTGTTGTGGCTTTTGATATATCGCAGCCCCAATTGATGGCAAGTAATTCCTGTAATTTTTCCCTGCTTACCGGCGCTGCTTTTTTCAAAACCTTATTCACGTGCTCTACTCCAAACAATGCTATTCTTATTAATGATGTGGGAAAATGCAACTGAAAAGCTTTTTTATTTAAAAGTTGCTTTACAATTGCCGCATAATCATAGCGTGTGTAGTAGTACCCATCACTAATATTAAAAATGCCACTAACATTTGGTATAAGCAATGATTTTACAGCAATATCTCCTACATCTTTACCATGTACAAAACTCAGTTTTTGGGTTTTCTTTCCTATATATAGATCCAAACCTTTGTTTATAGTATTGGTTATTATAAATATGTCTTTTTCCCTGGGCCCGTAAATAGCTGTAGGCCTAAGTATAATTACCGGAAAATTAAGTTTACTAATATTATTTTCTGCATTCAACTTGCTTCTTCCGTAAGCTGTAACAGGTTTAGGCTGGGTATTTTCCTTAATGCATCCATCTAAACTGTTTAAAGGGCCACCTGCTGCGAGACTACTTACAAAAACAAATTTTTTAATACAACCAACATTTTTAGCAGCAGCTAACGCAAGGTTTGTTGTAAAAACATTATTTATCTGGTCGTATGCTTCTTCTTTTATTGATTTAGTAATACCTGCAGCATGAACAATGTAACTATATTGTTTATCGGCTATTTCCTGAGCCATTGCATCTATATTCCTATAATCAAGTTGAATGTACTTTATGGGCAAATGTTCAAGATGCTTTACATTGCTATTTTGCCTGATAGCAGCATACACATCTAAATTTGCTTCAAAAGCTGCATTGATTATATGATAACCTAAAAAACCACTTGCTCCCGTAATTAATACTTTTTCTTTCATAAAGCTTTTTCGTAAATTCGGTACCGTTTGTAAGGGGTAGCATTTAATTTAAGAAGCCCATTATTCATCAGCTCATTATTCTCTAATATCCATGATGCCTCACCACCTGTTAATTTTTTTTCTATTGCCTTCTCAATAGTTGATGCATAAAAACAAGCCTCAATTCCCATACGCCTGTAGCCATCTATCACTCCCAATGCAAGCACCCTTACGTAATTAATCTTTTTTAAACCAAGCAGTAATTTAAAAATGCCAAATGGCAATAATCTTCCACGCTTAATTTTACGTAGCACCTGGTTTACATCTGGCACAGCAAGTGAAAAACCTATTATTTTACCATCATGCTCGGCCAATAAACAAAAATCTTTATCCAGAATCATTTTTAAGTCCTTGGCTAAATACTTAAACTCTTTTTCCGTCATAGGCACAAAACCTGTGTTTGCTTCCCAGGCATCGTTGTAAACACTTAAAACCTTTTGCACATCGGTATCAAAATTTTTAAGATTGATGTTTCTAATAGTGATACCTTTTACCTGTAACCGTTTGATTAATATATCTTTTAAATGTAAAGTGCGTTTATCAGTTGTATGAGTTGGTAAATTATAGGCAAGCAAATCAACGCTTTTTGCAAGGCCATAAGCTGCCAGTAAATCAGCATAATATGGCTTATTATATGTCATCATTGCAACTGGCGGTGTATCAAATCCTTCAACAAGCAATCCGCTGGGTTCGTTGGTAGAAGGGCTAACAGGGCCTATCATAGTATTAGCACTTTTTTCTGTTAGCCATTTACTTACTTCATCTAACAGCAGTTTACTTATAACTATATCATTTATTACATCAAAAAAACCAAAAAACCCATCTGTTTTATTTTTAAACTGGTTATGATTATTATTTAAAATTGCCGCTACCCTACCTTTTATTATATTGCCATCATAAGCTAAAAAACATTGCAAAATTGAATGGTCGTGAAAAGGATGCTTACCCGGAGTTAATAAATCTCTTTGGGCTATATGCAATTCCGGAACATAATTTTCATCACCTGCATATAATGAATGAGGAAAATCAATAAAATTGGCCAAGTCGTTTTTTGTAATCACTTTCTTTATTATGATCATACTTTGGCCACATTTAAATGTGGTATTTTAAGTTTATATGCAACTTTTTTTAACTTTTCTACAGCAAAATCAATCTGTTTAAATGAATGGGTTGCCATTAATGAAAACCTTATCATGGAAGATTCACTGTTTACAGCCGGAGATACCACAGGATTAACAAAAACACCTTCATCTAAAAGCATTTTTGCCATCAAAAAAGTTTTTTCATTATCTCTTACATAAATTGGAATGATAGGAGATTCTGTATTACCAACATCAAAACCAGCATTTTTAAATGCTTCGAGCGTGTAGCTAGTATTTTGCCACAATTTTTCAATGCGTTCTGGCTCATTTTTTACTACTTCTAATGCAGCCAAAGCACTTGCAGCAGCAGCAGGAGAAATACTTGCACTAAACATTAATGACCGGGCATGATGTTTTAAATATTCGATAACAGTTTTATCTGCTGCAATAAAACCACCGATAGATGCCAAAGATTTACTGAAAGTTCCCATAATTAAATCTGCCTTATGGGTAATGTTATAATGAGCAGCAGTGCCCTGACCAGCCGGGCCAAATACACCTAAAGAATGTGCATCATCTACAAATAAAGTTGCGTTGTATTTTTTTGCAAGATTAGCTATTTCATCTAGTTTGGCTAAATCACCTTCCATACTAAAAACACCATCTGTAGCAATTAATTTAAATGCATCGAAAGGAACGTTAGACAATAATTTTTCTAAATGAGCCATATCGGAATGACCAAATTTGTAAATTTTAGAAAAAGATAAACGGGCACCATCAATAATACAAGCATGGTTAGATTCGTCTAAAAACAAAAAATCATTGCGGCCAGCCAAAGCAGAAATTACGCCTAAATTTACCTGATAACCTGTACTAAACACAAGTGAAGCTTCTTTACCAACAAATTGCGCAAGTGCTTCTTCCAGTTCAATGTGCAAATCGAGCGTACCATTTAAAAAGCGAGATCCCGCACAACCACTACCATATTTATCAATTGCTTTTTTGGCTGCATCTTTAACCTGAGGGTGATTGGTTAATCCAAGATAACTGTTAGAACCAAACATTAATACCCGTTTTGAATCAATAATTACCTCTGTATCCTGGTCTGATTGTAAAGGCCGAAAAAAAGGATAGATATCTGCGGCTTTTAAAAGATCTACTGTTTTGAATGCGTCGATTTTTTTCTTAAGTGCTGGGTTTGTCATTGCTGGGTGTATGTTTTTTGGTAAATAATTATAAATTTATATTAAAGTTACCAAATTGTTAAACTTATACAGTTGATTTGTTTATTAAGTGCTTATATAGTACAAATATTTCATTTACATTTTTCATGTACAATACACATTACCCGCATGCAGGTAGCTATGTCTAATTCGCTTATTCCTTGTTTCAAAATAACATCTTGTCTTAAAAATATTTCATGCATTTTGTCGATAATGGCTTTGCCGGAAGTAGTTATTTCCAGTAAGTTTTTTCTTCTATCGCCCACTACACTAGTTCTTTTTACGTAATTCTTTTCTTCTAAAATATCAATTGACCTAAGTATGGCTGATTTATTCTTATCCATGATATCAGCCAAATCTTGTTGAATAATATCGCCTCCCTCGTTTTTAGATATATAATACAATACACCCATTTGCTCAAAAGTTATCTCTTTAGTAATACCGGCGAATATTACATTGATTGTTTTTAGCAATAATTTTCCTGTATGAACAATTCTAAATCCTAACGTATCTGGTAATTCATTACATATCATATATCAATAGTTGCGTAGTAAACTGTTGCAAAGATAACTACATTTATATATTATACAAATAAATGTAAAAGATATTTATGGGGTTTACTTTCTACAGTTTGCAACTAATACAACATTTAAATACAAATAAATGTATAAACCCGAATGGGGTAGAAAAGAAATTAAATTGAGCATTTGAGCGAGTGCTATTTTTTAAACATAACATAAACAGCGCCTAACATTAATAAAAATTTGATAATGTATTTTTTTGAGAGAGCTCCTTTAAAAAGAACACTGCAATTAAAGTAAAGAAAATAATGTTATTACTACTTATTAAGATTTTAGATGAAAAGCATTAATACCATTTGCAAAACCGTACCTATTGGCGGGCACCACCAGGCAGTATTCAAAAAAGGCAATACCCCAACTAATTAAAATAGCTTTCCAAAGAGACAAAGTATTGTTTCTCAAATGACCATACCATGCAACAGTCGTAAAAATATTAGAGAACTGCAATAACAATATTGTACGTATCATAAAAATTGAATAATTTAGAGAAATTAAGTTGGTTGTAATTACTATACTCTAAAAATAATTTAACCCGGATTTTCTGTTTGGTACGATTTTAGAATTTAAAGTACAACGATTTTTTTTTAACATTCTGTACTTTTTTGAAAGTAAAGAAAATTAACCCCATTCATTAATAATAAAATAAAACACATGGCATTCGAAAATTTTCCTTCAGCTACTCCTAAGCCACCAACAGTACCCGAAGCACCTAAAACTGATTGGCGTTTCTTTTTAACCATTGGGTTGGTTATTTTATTGCTCGGCACCTGGGGATATATCATTTGGGATAAAAGCAAAGTGAAAGAAACCATACAACAAAAAGATATGCAATATTCAGCCGTTGTATCTGACAAAGACACCTTAAAAAGTTTATTGGATGAAGCAACTATGCGATACGATGTACTCAAAACTTCCAATGCCAAAAAGGATAGTGCCATTACCGCAAAAGACAGAGATATTGCACAAAAAAGAGCTAAAATTCAGAGCATATTATCAAAAGCCAATGCTACAAAGGAAGAATTGGCAGAAGCAAAATCCTTAATTGCATCGCTAAACACTGATATTGAATCATATAAAGTACAAATAGAAACTTTAAAGGGTGAAAATATTCAACTAACCAAAGAAAATGAATCTGTAACACAGCAAAGAGATTTGGTAAGAAAAGATTTTGACTCTGCTAAATCGCAAATTAAACAACGGGAAGATGTAATTGATGTAGGCTCTACCTTACATGTTGGTGGTTTTAATATTCAGGGTATAGATCAAAAAGGAAGTGGTAAAGAGAAGGAAACAACTAAAGCAAAAAGGGTTGACAAACTTAGAATATCATTTGCAATTGATGAAAATCGCATTACTAAATCCGGGCCCAAAGATCTTTTTGTATGCATAACCGGGCCGGATGGCAAACCAATTGCAGTTGAAGCATTAGGCTCTGGAATTTTTACAACCCGTGATGGTGGAGATAGAACATTTACTCAAAAAGTTCAAATAAATTATACACAAGGCGAAAAACAAATAGTAAGCTTTGATTGGAAACAGAATACACCATTCTTAATTGGAAATTACAAAATTGAAGTATTTCAAAATGGCTTTAAAATTGGTGAAGGTGTAAGAGAATTTAAGAAAAGTGGTTTGTTTGGATAAAATCCAATGTAGCTTTTTCAATAAAAACGCTTCTTTATGGAAGCGTTTTTTTATTGGAATAAAGTTAAGAGGATAGTATAAAAATGGGGGCTAATTATACAGGTGATCAATTTTTTTTGATGTTTACACCGTATAAAATAGCGGCAGTTTTCTTTTTATCCAACAGGGATTTTCTAAACTAATATCCGTATGGATTGGTGGCTTGGCCAATAATTTCGTTAGTATACTTCTGATAGCTTTGCTTTAACATTAACAGCCACTGCCATTAAAAAATAAATGTTATGTTAAGTTGCAAAAGCTAGTGTATCAAAAACCAGCAGATACTTACATTACTCCATTAAACCTTATCGAATGCTACTGTACTGTTTACTTTACCTCCAATAGCATTATAACCCTCCTTAGCCCACAAAAAATAAATTACCCTGTTCACTCTGAAGCAAACAGGGCAATTAAAATAGCTATAACTTCCTTTTTTAATCCATGTCTACATCGCCCAAATTATCATCTGGTATACGATCTATTAGTTTGTTATAAGGATCAATGCCAGCCTTAATTGGCTTGCCTTTTACATGCAGCGTTATCTTTTTTTCACCTTGCTGCAGCTTGTATTTTTGAATATAAATTGGGTTGATTTGTTTTCTGCCTTCCTTGTCTTTTGTTTCGGCACCAAAAATGGCGATATCAACATAATCATTCATCGGTGCAATAGCTTCTTTACCTGTACTATCTGCGTACAATTTTTTTGCAATAAAATTCAATGTTACATCATATTCATCTTTACCTGCGGGCTTGGCGGTGGCTTTCACCAACTTATTCTCGTACAGGGTAATTTTTTCCCAGGTATCTGTAAGGTAATAATGCAAAGAATCTGGTGTATGCTTTTTTAAGAAGCTGTACAAATCGCCACTACCGGCAAATGGTGGATTTTCTTTTAATGCAAAACTATCCCTGAATTCGTGCAAAGCCTTGTTAAGGGTACTATCACCAATTAAATCTCTGAGCCCATACAGTACAAGGCTTCCTTTATTATACCATTGGTATGGCCTGTTACAATCAATGAATGTGTTTTCCTTTTTTGCTTCATTAGCTCTGCCAGAAAGATACCTGTCTAATTCATCTTTTAAAAACCGTTTCATATTATCCTTTCCATATTTCTTTTCTGTAAGAATTAAAGCAGTGTATTCTGCCAATGCCTCGGATATAAGATTGGAGCCCCTGGTATAGTTTGGCGTAACCTGATGCCCCCACCATTGGTGCGCTAACTCATGTGCAGTTACAAAATAGAGGTAATCAAAATCATCGGGGTTTTTAAAATCTGCTACCCATGCAAAGCTTTCACTAAAAGGCACCGTATTAGGAAAACTTTGTGCAAATCCAGCATATCTTGGAAACTCGAGCAAACGCATTTGCCTGTACTGGAAAGGGCCATAAGCTTTGGAAAAATATTCCAGTCCATCTTTGTAGGCAGCTACAAAACGATTTAAGTTGAAGGGATGCTGGTGATCATAATACACTTCAATATTTACCTTTTTGCCATTGCTGGTTGTTACCGCATCTTTTAACACTTCGTATTTGGCAGATACCACGGTAAAGAAAAGGTCTATGGGCGAATCTTGAATGTAAGAGAAATACTTGCGTCCCTTCTGTTCCCATGTTTTTTGCAAATAGCCAGGTGCAATCGCAATCTGATCTGGAGTGGTACTTACAACCGCTTCAAAATGGATAAGGTCTGCATCATCATTAAACAACATTTTGTTCATTCCTTTAGGGTCATTCCTATCTGGTAGCTCATCCACTTTGGGCTTTAAGCCATTCTTTTTACGATACTCATCACTATCCAGTTCCCGCTGCTGGTTGTACCCAAAAGATGGTAACCCTCCACTGTAAAAAGTTCCATTTTTTACAATTTCCCTGCTTAAGCCACTGTTTAAAAATCCCTCATTAGCTGTAACTGAAGTTACTTCCAGCAAGCCTGTATCGCCGGGGAGCATATCAACCGGCAGTTTATAAATTCTGTAATTGAGTGTATCTTTTCCTTTTTTAAAAAATGTAAACAAAGAATAAGGAGACGCTAACGGACTGGTATAGCCCAAAGCTTTACCATTGTACAAAATACTGTACTCCACATTTTGTTCTGCCAGTAAATGAAATGCTTTTACAGGAACAGCATTTTTATTTTTCAGGAAAATTTTTGCATACATCTCTACCCTTCTCTCCTCAGGAAAAATAGCTGCGTTCAATAAAAGGGTAGTTACTTTAGGCTGTGGTTCATTTTCATATTGTTTCAGCGTTTTCTCATACAACGCTGTACGGTTGCGGGTTTCAGCAGCAGTGTAATAATTATTAAGGTAACTTACATTATAATAAATAAATGCTCCGCTGCCCAGCCAGGCAACAAAAAAAACTGTAGTGAGCACTCTTGGCCAACTATTAAAACGTTCCATTGCCACCCGCCAACGCTCTTTAAAACCACCTGTAACACCCCGCTGGTAAAACAGGAAAGATAACGTAGCCAGCAGCGCCCCCAACATTAGCCAATAAAAATTGAACCAGTTTTGCGGAGCCATTAAATGGCCTATCCCATTCATATCTGTCCAAATATAATTGGGGGTATAAAAGTAGAAAAACAGGTTGTAATCCATACGGGCAAACGAACGCAACAGAAACATGGTTACCCATATCAGCATGGCCACACCATAGCCTCCAAACTTATTATTCATTATGGCATGCACCGCAAAACATAGCAGTATCATCTGCAAATAAGAGGGCAAAGTAAACAGGTACATTTCTGTAAAATACACGCCAAAATTATAGTTGGTATATCCCTTGAGTGTTTGCACCAATACACCGGCAATAATAGGAATGTTAGCCAGTAAAAAAGCAATACCAAACAAACCAGTCAACTTTGATAAAAAGAAAACTGTATTGGAAACAGGGAAGGCATCGTTTAAAATATTAAACCTTGTAGAGCGTTCCCTATGCACTGCTTCGCCGGTGTAAAATAAAAGTATGATGAATATAAAGAGTGAATAATTGTAGTTTTTATAATCCATCAAAAAAACAGTCAATGGCCTGTCGCCAACGCTGTAATATGTATTGCCTATCCAAAAATCGATGATAAGAAAAATAACCCCGCCACCAAGAATAGCTTTAAAGTAGTTGTCTTTTATGATATTTAGGAATTCGATTTTTGCCAGGTTCCACCAAATCTTTCTGGTGTGGCCACTACCAAATTCCTGGTGAACATTTTTTATAAGCTGCGGAGCTTTTTCTTCTTTATCTTTTAAAGCCTTGCGCTTACTTACCTGCTCGGGCTCTAAAAATTTTTGAAAACTAAACCTCCAATAAGCATACCCAATAATAAGCAATGCTATACTAAGCCAGATTAACCTGTTGAGCAGCATTACATTGGTAATGGGCGTTATCAGCGTATTTTTTTCGAATGGGGTAAAAAACCTCGTTTCTATTTGAAAGGTATTGAGTGCAAAAGGATCAAGTAATTTTACCAGTTCTCTTTTCTCCAAATCTGTTGCTAAAAAAGAAGCCAAAAAATATCCTATTAGCAATAAAATACTTGCACTGTAAATTACTTTCACATTTCTGGTAAGTGATACCAATGCAAAGAAGATGGTGGAAGCCAATAATAAATTACCGACACTAAAAACAAAAAAGGGCTGAAAATAATTCCATAATCCATAGTTGCCCATCCGTTCGGGCACTACCCATCCCAATGCCGGACCTAGCACGCTTCCTGCAAGGCTGCCCCAGCTAAAACCGGTGCCAATAAACAATACAAAGAAAAATGATCCGGAAAATCTTCCCCAAAAATAACCGCCTTTAGTAATGGGGAATGAGAAAAAATAGTTTCTGGTACCATGTTCAATATCCCGGTAAAGTGGCACGCCCATAATAGCAGAGCAAATTAGCATGCCTACCATACTGAACAAAATATTACCACTCGCCAATACCCATGGGCTATTGTGCATTACTTTTTCGCTTGCCGGAGTTGAACCAGTTGCAACCGATAAAAATCCAATGAGGAAAAATACAAAAAAATAAATCCAGGTAGCTGGCCGTTTGCTGCGGTACCTGAGCTCAAATAAAAAGATTTGCCAAAACATATAATAATTGTTTTAAGGATGGTTAAATTAAAGTGTGATCACGTTCATTTTACCAGCAATCTGGTGAAAATATACATCTTCCAATTCGGCAGGCTGTGGAATAAAACCATTACCAGGGTCAGTTTCAGCATAAATGCGGATGGTAAGATTACCCCCTTTCATTTGTACAGAAATTACCTGGTAATCATTTCTGTATTCGTCAATAGAAGCCTTGCTGATGGACTTGCTGTAGATGCTGCCTTCCAGGCTTTTCACCGCTTCATCCGGATGATCGTGGCGCAATAATTCGCCCTGGCAAATGATAGCAAAATCGCTGCAAAGCGTTCTTACATCTTCTACAATATGAGTAGATAAAATAACAATGGTATTTTGCCCCAATTCACTCAGCAGATTGTAAAACCTGTTTCTTTCAGCAGGGTCAAGGCCAGCAGTTGGTTCATCAACAATAATCAATTTTGGATTGCCCATTAATGCCTGGGCTATACCAAAGCGTTGCTTCATACCGCCAGAAAATGTACCCAGGTTTTTTTTGCGATCTGCATATAAATTCACCCTTTCAAGCAATGCACCTACTGTTTGTTTTCGCTCTTTTGAATTATTAATACCTTTTAATTGGGCAATATGATCCAACATCAACTCCGGACTAATTTTTGGATATACACCAAACTCCTGTGGCAGGTAACCCAAAATTCTACGCACTGCTGCTTTCTCTTTCAATACATCTAAATCATCTAAAAAAATACTGCCGCTGTCAGCCTCCTGCAAAGTAGCAATTGTACGCATGAGTGAAGATTTACCGGCACCATTTGGGCCAAGCAAGCCAAACATACCTTGTGGAATTACAAGATCAATTCCTTTTAAAGCCTGTACCCCGTTAGGATACGTTTTAGTAAGATTAGAGATTGTTAACTGCATATTATTTGGTTTATGTTTTAAAAGTTAAAATTGAAAATAAGTAAAATAAATAATTATTTTATACCACTTACCATAATTATTTATTAAACCTGTAGCTAATTATAAAAGTAAATCTTGCATCACCGAAGAACAGTGGCAACAAACTGCACTTATTATACGCTCCAATTTTACAAAGACACTGGTATATACACGGCATTGCACCAGGATGCTAATTACTTGCTGAAAAACTTGCTTAAATTAACGGATGGAAAACAACACTACCTAAGCCCTGATAAGGGTGGTTTGGCGGCGGTGTGCGTTTATTTTGATTGTTGTAGATATTACCTTCATAGTTGGTGGGAAAGCGAACACACATAAATCGGATTGTTTAAAATAATATCTGACTTGGGTTTTAGGGATTGGGGGAAAGTTAACATAATCAATTACTGAAAGAAAGCGAGTTTGGTTATAAGGGCCACCGCTATTACTATACTGCATTAAATGAAGTTTATTTTTGAATAATCACCATCCATAAAGGCAGCTTTTATTAATGCCTGATGAGAACAAAATGATTGTAATTAACAGCTTGCATTTGCTGGTACAGCAGCAACTGATTAAAATAAACGGTTACTTAATAATGCCCAATCACATATACTTGTTGTGGGAGCAATTGTGCATGAACGGAAAAGAGTTTCCTGAGAATAGTTTTGAAAAGTTTACTGCTAAAACTTTGATCAACAAGATGAAACAAATGAAAGACATGGCGCTTAAAAACTATGTGGTAACAACAACAAACAGGCAACAGAATATTTGGCTTAGAAATCCATTGGCAATAAAAGTTTTCAGCAAGGAGGTGGCAGAACAAAAATTAGCATACGTGCGTTTATACAAAAAAGAAAATAGCAAAAAATATATTGAAGGGTAGAACAAAAATTCGCATACATGCATTTAAGGGTATTTGTACCTGTACTGTAGTTGGTTGCGGTATGGGAACAAAAATTCGCATACATGCATTTAAGGCCGATGCAACCTCACTGGTATTTATGCAAGAGATCTTCTAAGTATAGGTTTTCTTCTACAAAGTTATATGGAGAAAATATTGATGAGTTTGGGTTGCTTACACATTTTCGGGAGGTATTCTAATGCAAGAAATATTCGGTGGTAACACCTACCACGGGAGCAACTTACCACATCAGGTGTGTATAATTGGGCAACTTCACTTCATTTTTACTCAGGGTATTCTCCACTTTTTTAGTTACCTCCTAAACATTCAAACAGGTTGGTGGGGACAGCGAACTTGGAATTTGGGTTTACCTGCCACGGCAGCAAGTAATTAAAGACTTATCAAAAATGGCACTTCAAAAAATTTCTAAGTGCGGCGAGTCGGCAAGGGCAAGACTCGCCTTGGAAAAAAAATGGTACTTCAAAAAATTTCTGCGTCTTACATTTTTAAAGAACTCTTATAAAGATAAATAAAACCCCAATGGTTGAAATTTATAAATTAGCAGTACGTAAGTGCGGCGAGTCGGCAAGGGCCAGACTCGCCTTGGAAAAAAAATGGTACTCTAAAAAATTTCTGCGTCTTACATTTTTAAAGAACTGTTATAAAGATAAATAAAACCCCAATGGTTGAAATTTAAAAATTAGCAGTACGTAAGTGCGGCGAGTTGGACAGGGTAAGACTCGCCTTAAAAAAAGGTGGAGACTTGCTCCAGAATAAGGGTTAATTGGTGCAATTGATGTAGTGAGTCTTGCAGCTTTCTCATCATTATTGTAAACAGTTGATCCGGAAAGAAATGATTAATTTTATGAAGAGAATTTAAATGAGTATCAAAGCAAAATTATTTGTAATTAAATTTCTCTAAACAACTAATTAAAAAAATCATCAACAGCTAGCTGAATATCAACCTATGGCACTTAAAAAATTGGTATGTATACTGCTGCTACTTTCCTGGGCAGCAACAAAGGCGCAGGACAGCAGCTTTAAAGCCAAGCATGCTGCAATCCTGTTTCCTTATCCTATGTATGCCGAAAAATGGCGCTCCTCTATTGGCTTCACTTTATTTACCACACCGGAAGATATTACTGAAGAAATGAGAATTAGAGTGCCTTGCGGAGATTACCATGTAATGCGGCGGATTAATGACCAATTTAGTATTGATGGAAGACTTATGTTTCAGGTGCTGCAAAACCACTTATCTGCCGGCATTCGTTGGGGAAAGCCATTGGGAAGAAATGTTTATTTCAACGTAGGAAATGATTTGGGCTATTGGTTTGGGTTCTTAAAAGTTGGCGGATTTGATAGCAAAGCATCCGGGTGGTTTAATTATCCCAATATGAGTGTTGGTTATAAAACAAATAAAGACCTGCTGATAACATTTAAGGCACAGGTTTCCGTTAATTTATTTTACAAAGCTCAAAATGGAGAAAGTAAATTCTCCACAGTTCAAAGTCAATACAACGGAGAAACTTTTACTATTTCTCTTGAACAGCCTTTTTACAATAAGAAACATTTAACACTAGCCCTTTCTGCCATAAACAATTATTTTTATTGGCAAACATGGGCATTATTTTATAAAACCGACCGGAAGGTTTTTTACCCCCAAATTACCGTTGGATTTATTTTGTAAAGAAGTGAGCTGCAATGTGAATATAAAATTAAACGAATGAAAAAATGGATTTGGATAGGGCTATTAACCTTGGTAGCAGCAGGTTGTAAAAATGAATACAAGGTTGTAATGCCGGATGCCTCGGGATGGAATTTATTTAATTCACCCGGCGCTTTGC
>JBBQTZ010000044.1:0-23962 GCA_038234405.1 Chitinophagales bacterium | reverse complement strand
GCTTCCCAACCTTTTAAGCCCATTGCCTCATAAAAAGCAGTATTAATTTTATACGCTACACAATAATTTTTAGTAGCATCAATAATGGCCTTATTAAACTTAACAACAGCATTGGGTCTATATTGCAGATGAAGGGGGATTTTTGCCGGATCAGTATCGAGCCCTACGCAGAGGTAAGATTGTTGTTGCTGAATTTGCTGAATTAGTTGTTGACGGGTCATAATTATAATAATCTGTTTGCAAAGTAAGAATTACAGAATAGAAGCGCTCAATATTTTATCAACCCCCTCTTTTTTGCATTTCGCCTGCTATGGCTTTTGCATTAAAATCATCTTGAATTAATAATTTTTCAATGATAGTTTCCTGCTCTGCCAAAGTTTTATTTTGGCTTAATTTAAACACATTATCTATGCTTTCTACTTCAATAGTAAAGCCAACAATAGCATTAATTAATTTATCAATATAGCCAGGAGGAATATGTTGAAAAGAAGCCGGGCTATCTATTCCCTCGTATTGATTGGTAACCGCTTCTATAGCTTTGTAAGTGCCTTCATCATCGGTAAACGAAATTGTTCCTTTTGCATGTACTGTCATATAATTCCAGGTACTTGCACTTTGAACATCACTGTACCAACCTGCACTTATATAGCAATGCGGACCGGTAAACAACACCAGCACTTTTGAATTTTTTAAAAATGCTTTATGGTGGTCTGTATTTTTCATTAAATGGCCTTTCAACAAAATTATACCAGCTACTTCTTCAATGGCTAAAGGAATTTGTGTTGCTACAGGATATTGATCGCCATTGCTGCTAATAACTGCAAATGAATTTTCCTTTATAAAGGCAATTACTTTGTTTGGATCTTGTTCCTGAAAAGAGGGTAGCTTGTACATAAAACCTGCCTAAATTAAAATGATAAAAAAGTTAAATCTCCGTTGCTTTTTCAACCAGTTTTTCTAAAATTTCTCCAAAATGATATACATCTGTAAAGCTGTTGTAAAGCGGTACAGGTGCAACTCTTATCACGTTGGGTTCTCGCCAGTCGCTTAAAATGCCATGAGCTTTTAACGCTTCAAATATTTCTTTACCATTTTTAATAATAAGCATACTTACCTGGCAGCCCTTAGCGTTGGCAGGCGTTATAATCTCTATTATTGGATTGGCAGATTTTGCATTAATCTGCTCTAAAATAAAATACAAATAATCACTTAACAATTGCCCTTTGTGCAGGATATTTTGCATGCCAGCCTCCTGAAAAATATCGAGTGCAGCTTTGTGCGCTGCCATGTTTAAAACAGGGGTGCAACTCAATTGCCAACCTTCGGCGGTGGGTATTGCTTTAAACCCTTTTTCCATAGCAAAGCGGGTTTGTTTATCATAGCCCCACCACCCTGCTAATCTAGGTAAACTGGTATCTGTTGCATAGCGCTCATGAATGTAGGCGCCGGCAACCCCACCCGGCCCGCTGTTTAAATATTTGTAGGTACACCAACTGGCAAAATCCACTTCCCAATCGTGTAAATGCAATTCAATATTTCCGGCTGCATGTGCCAGATCAAAACCACAAAAAGCACCTGCACTGTGCGCCACAGCAGTAATGGCCTTCATATTAAACACCTGCCCGTTGTAATAATTAATACCGCTAAATAAAACGAGTGCAACACTGTCTTTGTGCTGTTCAATTGCAGCAATAATATCGTTTGTTTCAATAACATGCTCGCCTATTCCTGGAGCCACTTCAATGATAGCTTCAGCCGGATTAAACCCTTTAAGCCTTACCTGCGATTCAAATACATATTGATCTGAAGGAAAAGCTTTTGCTTCGCAAATTATTTTATAGCGTGTTTTTGTTGGCTGATAAAAAGTAGCCATCAGTAGATGAAGATTAACTGTTAGGTTATTCATCACCACTATTTCCATAGGCAATGCACCTACAATGGGAGCAAGCAAAGGCGGAAACATATCATGAAAGCCAAGCCAGGGTTGCTCGCCATGAAAGTAGCCTTCTACCCCAAAATTGGCCCAATTTTCAAGTTCGTTTACAATAGCATCTTGTGTTGATTTTGGCTGTAACCCAAGTGAATTACCTATAAAATAAATTGACTCTGCTTCATTTACAATAGGGATATAAAATTTTTCCCTGAATTCTTTTAATGGATCTTGTTCATCCATTTTTTTTGCAAATTCAATGTTGTTTTTAAAGTCTGTTGTTTGCATTTTAATATTTTCAGTAAAATTATTCAATCCCTTGCTTTTCCATGGCTACTTTTTTTTCACTTTTATTAATTGAAGTGCTTTAACTATTTTCAAAGTTTCATCACCCCTCATACATAACAGTTTTTAAATAGATCCTGTTCGTCCACCATCTACTGGTATGCTGGCACCATTTACGTAGGAAGCTGCGGGTGATGCTAAAAACGCAACAACGGCTGCAATTTCATCTGAAGTTCCAAACCGCTTAGCAGGAATTTCTGCTTGCATTTCTGCTGCAATGTCATCAATGTTGCTGTTTCTTTTTGTCGCAATAGTTTCTATAATGCTTTGCAGGCGCTGTGTATTGGTAAAGCCAGGCAGTACATTGTTTACGGTAATATTAAACTGCCCAAGTTCATTGGCCATTGTTTTAGCCCAGCTTGCTACAGCGCCTCTTGTGGTATTTGAAACACCTAAATTGGGTACGGGTATTTTAACAGAGGTTGAAATAATATTAATAATTCTGCCATAACCGGCTGCTTTCATTGAACTGATTACAGCCGTGGTTAAAATATGGTTGCAGATAAGGTGTCGGTTAAATGCATTGATAAACTCATCTTCTGTAGCCAATGTGATGGGGCCACCCTGCGGACCGCCAGAATTATTGATAAGTATATCCACTTTGTTGTTTGCCATAAAGGCAGCAATCACTGCTTTTACTACCGCAGGTTTATCAAAATCTGCAACAAGGTATTGGTGCTGTTGGCTAACAGAATCATCTAATTGATTAACAGCGGCCTTGAGTGCAATTTCGTTTCTTGCCATTAAAATGCAATTGGCACCAAGTTTTGCCAATTCAATGGCGCTTGCAAAACCTATACCTTGGGTGCTACCGCAAACTAGGGCTGTTTTTCCCTGTAAAGATAAATTCATTATTTAAGTGAGGATTGAATGAAATAATTTTCAAACTTAGTTATTATTTTATTCAGGCACCTGATAAATGTTATCATAGCAATGTAAAATGCCGCTATAAAATGTTTATTTTTTTAGATTAACAGAACAGGCAATTCAAATTTATTTTTAAAAAGTATTGATATAAAATTAGGGTTGATAAAATTAGGGTTGATAAACAAATAGCTAAATACTTATTTTGTAGCATACGGAAATAAAAACCTTATATGGCAGATGAATTCTTTTGATAGGGTTGAATCCGGATTTTGCAGTTGAATTAGTAAAAAATTAAAATAGTAGTACAATTGCTAAGGCTGCGTTTTATTCCTCTTACAAAAAATAAAAAATGCTGTATTAACTAAAATAGGTTTGGATAATCACTGATTATTCCATCTACACCAAGTTGTAAAAGCTCCTCAATTTTAGTGCGCTCATTCACCGTCCACGGTATTACTTTAGTTTGATGGCTGTGTACTTCATTCAGCATATCTTTTGTAACCAACGAAAAATGTGGGCTATAGATAGATGGCATAAAACCAAGCTGCTTGCTATGTTCGCCAACGGTTCGTTTATCAAAATCTTCTATCAATAAAGCAGTGGCAATGGCAGGATACTTTTTATGTAAATATTGCAGGGTTCTTACATCAAAAGATTGGATGATAACATACTTTTGCATTTCCTTTTGCTGAATTACCTGCATCAGCATTTCAACAAAAGCCGCCGGTGCAGGATGGTACAAATTATCTGTGGCCGGCATTGTTTTGGTTTCAATATTAAAAGCAGGAAATGGTCTTTTGCTATTGGCCATATAAGCTTTTACAGTATCGAATAAGGAAGCAAGGCTTGGCTTATGTACAGCTATTTTTTGTTGCTGCAAAAAGCGTGGATGTAGCTTTAATCCTACATCAAACTGCTGTGTTGCTGCAAATGTCATTTGAAAAATGTTGTAATTTCTTTCGGTTGCTTCTGTAATAAAAGTTCCGTCTGCCCTGGTAGTTATTTCATGATTAAAAAATGGCTCATGCGATAAAATTGCAACACTGTCTTTGGTAAACACTACATCCATTTCAAGGGTTGTAACGCCAAGCCCGAGTGCATGTATCATTGCAGGAATAGTATTTTCTGGCATTAGTCCACGGCAGCCACGGTGGCCCTGTTTATCAAACTGACGTAAAGCCAGGCTACTATCTAAGGAGGATTTATGCTGTAGGTTGGTTTGCATTGCCATTTTTTTGTTAGATGCACATGAAATTAATGTTGCCAACAAAATAGTGTATAAAAAGCATTTGTACATTACCGGGTGCATTGAAAAAAATTGAATGATATTGCTACTTGAATTGTATTTAAACCAATATTAAACGGAAGTATCACCTGTAAACATGTAAAATATCTATAGGCAATTGTACCATTTCAATTGGCATTGCTCGCTTGTTAGTTTAAACTACAACAAACAGGTTTAAACAATATAAAATGCCATCAACCTAAACTGAACAAGCTGAGCAGTTACATTAATGGCATTTTTTGCAAAGCTTTATTATTGTATGATTATTGCCTGATTATTGCCTGAACTTGTGTAGGCGCTATATTAGCATTCCTCATAGCAATACCCCTTACAGCATTACCGGCAAATTCAATAAAAGCCTTTTTACTTACCTCATCATCACTTATCATTACCGGTACGCCTGCATCACCGCCCTCCCTAATGCTTTGCACAATAGGTATTTGACCTAAAAATGAGATATCAAATTCTTCTGCTAAGTGCTTACCGCCATCTTTACCAAAAATGTAATATTTGTTATCGGGTAATTCTGCCGGAGTGAAATAGCTCATATTTTCTACAAGTCCAATAACCGGCACTTTCATTTGAGCCTGGCTGAACATTGCAATACCTTTTTTTGCATCTGCCAAAGCAATCAACTGTGGTGTAGTAACAACAATTACCCCTGTTACCGGCACTGTTTGTACAATGGTTAAATGTATATCACCGGTGCCAGGTGGCATATCTATAACTAAATAATCAAGCTCGCCCCAATCAACATCACTTACAAATTGTTTAATGGCACTGCTTACCATTGGCCCACGCCACACAACTGCCTGCTTTTCATCTACCAGCAAACCAATGCTCATCATTTTAATGCCAAATTTTTCAATAGGCATTATCAAACCTTTGCCGGTTCCATCATCTTTCATAAGAGGCCTTTCGCCCCTAACTCCAAACATAATATGCTGGCTTGGCCCGTAAATATCTGCATCCATTAGTCCTACGCTTGCACCCCCTTGCGCCAATGCAAGCGCAAAGTTAGCCGCTACTGTACTTTTCCCTACTCCACCTTTACCGCTTACTACGGTAATAATATTTTTTACACCAGCCAGTAATGTTTTAGCATCTATCCGGTTGCTAGTGGTATTGCTGGTAAAATTTACAGTTACTGCCGCTTCTTTATTTACCAATAATTTTACTGCGTTGGTACAGGCGTTCATTATAAGGTCTTTCATTGGGCAGGCGGGTGTTGTTAGCACCACTGTAAATGAAACCTTGTTACCATCAATAGCAATATCTTTTACCATATTTAGGGTAACCAAATCTTTACCAAGGTCAGGCTCCTGTACATTACTGAGCGCTTGCAATATATCTTGTTCTGTCATCTTTCAATTGTTTGTTAAAATTTAATTTCGGCTACAAAAGTAAACACTCATGGCTTTACTTTGTCTAGTTAGCTTGCAAGTTCCTTTTATCGAAAGATAAGTTGTAATACCTGTAATCAGTATTTTTGTAAAGTTGCTGAATAATAAACGAGGTTAACTCATAAACTTACTTATGCAAAAACTTTGGCTATTTTAGCAAACTAAAATATTAACAACTAAACATTTACCATTAAGTAGCAAAGGTGCCGGTAGCGGTAAAAAATAAAAGCAACAATCAGGTTATTTAAACATTTTGAATGAAAAAAATATTACTCCTTTTATTAATTGGCGCTGGTTTGCATCAAAATAAGTTATTTGCACAGTTTGAGGGCTTTAAAGACTCTGTTGTACAATTATATGGAGTAGTAATGACGGCAGATAGTTTGCAGGGATTACAATCGGTAAGTATTATGGTAAAAGGGCAAAATAGAGGAACGATAACCAACAACCAGGGAGTTTTTAGTATTGTAGTACTTAAAGGAGATAAAATTGAATTTACCAGTGTTGGTTTTAAACCTAAAACAGTAACTGTTCCTATAAATATTGAAGGTAGCCAATACAGCATTATACAATTGATGGTGACAGATACAGTTTTTTTAGCTGCAACTATTATCAAGGCAAGGCCAACGAGAGAGCAATTTGAAAGAGATTTTATCAATACCAAAATACCAGATGATAATTTGGAAATTGCCAGAAAAAATAACAATGAAGATCAACGACGGTTATTAATGGCTACTTTACCAAGAGATGGAAAAGAGGCGGCAAATAATTACCTCACAAGGCAGGCGGCAAAAAATTACTACAATGGCCAAATTCCCCCAATGAATATTTTTAATCCAATTGCGTGGTCAGAATTTATACAAAGCTGGAAACGGGGTGATTATAAAAAGAAGAAATAATTTGAATTATTTTATCGCATAAAACGTTACAACAAACCCTTTAATTACGTTTTTTTTAGAACTCAATCTATAGTAAAGTCAAAAATGCCTGGCACAATTTTAAACAAGTTGCATTACAGAAACAGCAACTGTTACAAATCTTAACCCACATTTTGCAGTTAAAATCGTACCCAAGCATAAATCCCGGCATTTGAGTAACAAATGCTATGTAAGTATTTCCGATAATATTTCTCTTTATAGCACATAGTTGTGTAATTTTATTGTTATTTATGATCTTATCCTTAATCAGTAAAATTTAATGTATGCTTTTTTTTCTCAATGGATTTATGGGGAGTGGCAAAACACATTGGGGTAAAATATGGGCTACCAACTACAAAATTGGATTTATAGATTTAGATGAAGAAATTGAAATTACAGAAAGAAAATCGGTGGTAGATATTTTTGAAAGCAAAGGAGAAGCATACTTTAGAAAAAAAGAGGCTGCCGCTTTAAGAGATTGTATCAATTTACCTACAACCATTGTTGCCTGCGGAGGTGGCACACCTTGTTTTCACAATAATATGCAATGGATGAATGAGCATGGCATTTCTATTTACATGAGTTGCAGTGCGAACGAAATTTTAAGAAGGTTATTAAAAGGGCAACAGCAGCGGCCACTGATAAAAAAACTAAACCAGGCCGAATTGCTTTTTTTTATTGAAAAAAAATTAAAAGAAAGAGAGTCCTTTTACAATCAAGCTAATATACTATTAGACTTTGAAGATATATCCGAACTCACTTTTGAAGAAAAAATACTCCCCTATTAATATTTTTTATGCAAAATGTTTTTTTAAAGGTAGCAGCTTTATTGGGTGCTCTTTCCGTAGCAATAGGTGCTTTTGCTGCTCACCAGTTAAAAGCTATTGTATCAGCAGAGGTACTGCAGATTTTTGAAACGGCAGTTAAGTATCAATTTTACCATGTATTTGCGTTATTGGCAGTGGGTATTTTATATAAAGATTATGGTGGAAAATGGCTAAAATGGTCTGGTTATTTGTTTATACTGGGCATATTGTTGTTTAGTGGATCGCTGTATTTACTCTGTATTGCAAAGCATTTTAATCCTGCAGATAAATCGTGGTTAGGAGCCATTACACCCCTTGGTGGTGCATCTTTTATTGCAGCCTGGGTATTATTAGCTGTTGGATGCAAAGCTAAAAAACCGGCATAGTATAATGTAGTGTAATTAAAGTTCCTTTATTATGTTCAATTGAAAGTTCAATATTCATTTCATCCATTCTTCTTTTCATATTTTTAAGCCCATTACCATACCTGCGTACATTATCCTGATCAAAACCTACACCATCATCCTGAATTAATAAAGTAAGCCCATCAGAAACTTTTTTTAACGTAATGGTTACATTACCAGCCTTTGAATGTTTTAAAATATTGTTTAGCGATTCTTTTATCACTAAAAAAACATTTCTTCTAAGCTGATTACCCACTTTTACATTTGGCAGGTTATCATCAATATAGATAGTACTTTTAATACTTGTACTTTCTAAAAACTCCTGAATATAGTTTCTAATATAGGTTACCATATCTTCAAGCGTTTCATTATCACTACGCATTGTCCAAATGATGGCATTCATGTTATTGAGTAATTCATTAGCGGTAGCAGAAATTTTTTCAATTTCAGCAACCGCATCAACCTTTAATTTACTTTTTGCAAATTCGCTATAAAGCCTGATGGAGGTTATGCCAGCGCCAAGGTCATCATGCATATCTGCACTAATGCGGTTACGCTCTTGCTGCTGTGCATTCAATACTGCCAGCTTTGTTTCGTACAATTGTCTTTCTACAAGCTGCTTCATATACTCTTGCTCTTGTATTTTTTCAATAAGTTCCTCTTTGTATTTATAAGTGAGGCCAAGCATAAAAAAAAATATTTCACTTACTACACCTAGCTCATAATAAAAAATAGCACTTGAAAAAACACCAGTTGCACTTGCCGGCTGTAACATAAAATAAAAGGAAATGATAGAAAACAAAATAAGCATGCAGTTGCCAGCAGCCAAATAATAAAACAACCTGTTTTTTTGAATAAAAGCTGTTATTGTATATACAACACCAATAAGAAGTGCTGCTATCTTCATTATAATTTCTAACAGGCTTTGCAGGTAAAACTGTTTGGTAAAAAAATGCAGATATGAAAAGCAAATAATAACTATTAAAAAAGCAACCTGCCCTGTAAATAATAGTGTATTTAATTGGGGGAAATTATTAGTTGTTTCGAGAAATTTACGTGTAAAACCAATATAAAATATGATGCCAGCAGCTAGCAGTAAAAAAGAAAAATATCCATAAAATAAACTGATAGGTACCCCAGCCCTTTTTTCTAAATAAGTACATAAAAATATTAATAGAAACATACAAGCGGTATAGCATCCGTTTAACAAAAAGTCAGCCTTTTTATTTACAAAAAAGTTTATCATCGAAAAAAAGAACATCATAAATAAAATGCCACTCAAGAGGTAGCCAACTATTAATTGCGACTCATTTTTGTAGTAAAGTAATTTTTTATAGTTGCTTACATATTGCGCTGTTATTATTTGTGGCAGCAATTGGATAAATGGTCTTTTGGTACATTCCAATGCTACAAATATGGTTACTTGTTCTTTTGCCGCAACAGCAATAGCTTGAATGCCATTTAACTTGCTAAGATCTTTTACTTGTAAGAGGGTATTATTTTTTTGCAGCTTATAGGTGGTAATACTTTTGTAAGATATACCAGGGTAAAAGTAAATGGTGGTATTGGCTGTGTGGGAGTTTACAAGATTGAGTTGCAGGTAAATAGTTTTTGTAACCCAACTAACCGGAATAAAATTGTTTATTTTATATGCTGATAAAGGTTTAAAGGTATTTTCTGTTAATTTATTGGGTAAAATTTGACTATTGCTATCAACAAGTACCAGGCAATCTTTTAAAAACAAAGAGTCGTTGATAGCCGCTATTTCTATGTAATCTTTTTCATTAACAGTTTGAGCGTTTACTGCCAATACATTAATTACTGCTATACAAAATAAGACAAAGGATTTTAACACTTCTTTTAACCAAATTTACGCATTATAGTTCATGTACTTTAAGTAAATACGATTAATCGATATTGAAATACGGCAACTGTTTTATTTATCTTTGTTGATAATGGCAAAAAAAGTTAAATCAACAAAATCGAAAACCACAGGTGCGGAGGTTTTTAAAAAGGATGCAACTCAAACTGTAGAAGTTAAGGAGTTACTAAAGGATGAGCGTACGCATAAAATTGCCGGTGCTATTTTTTTACTTATTGCTTTACTACTTTTTTTTGCTTTTACATCTTACCTGTTTACCTGGGAGGAAGACCAGGATAAAGTGCTAGGTACCGGCAGTAGTTTATTTTGGGGTACCAACGTGCAGGTAAGTAACTTATTGGGGACTTTAGGCGCTTTTCTTTCGCATTTTTTTATTTTCAGGGGGTTTGGAGTTGCTTCTTATTTTATTTGCAGTTTCTTTTTTGTAATTGGCATGAATCTTTTTTTTGGCAAAAAGATTTTTTCCGTTATCAAAAATATAAAATACATGGTGCTGGGCCTTATCATATTAAGCGTAGCATTTGCCGAATTGTTTGATGGCAACGCTTTTGCCTGGGGCGGTGCAGTAGGTAAAATAGTAAAGCAATGGCTTAATATTACCATTGGCCATGTAGGTACGCTTGCTGTTTTGTTGGTAGCAGTGTTAAGCTATGTTATCTGGCGATTTAATCCTTCCTTTAAGCTCCCCTCTCAACAAACAGTAAAAACAGGCGATGCTATTGAACCTGGTGCTGAAAACGATGACCTCAACGAAATGGAAGAAGATATTGAAGAGGAAGAAGGAGCTACACTTATAATTCAAAGTGAAAAGCCCAATAGACTTAATGGAAAGGGAACGATGGGCAACATACCATTTGAGATAAATGAAACTCCTTTTCATGAAATGGAGCTTATAGAAAGAGAAGATGAAGATGCTTTACCTAAACTGCCTGCGCAAGAAAAAAATCCCATAAAACAAGATAATAACAATCCATTAGAATTAGAGATAAAAGACAGGGCAGATACTGAAGAAGAAGAAGAAGACAATGCAGCCAAACCAGCAACTAAACGGCAAACAATCGGTACACCATACGATCCTATTTTAGATTTAAGAGACTATGTTTACCCTACGTTAGACTTGTTGGATACACATGGCAGCGAAAAAATTGTACAGGATACAGCAGAATTGCAGGCTAATAAAGACCAAATTATCAATACACTCAAAAACTACGATATCAATATTCAGAAAATTTCTGCTACTGTAGGGCCCACTGTAACCTTGTACGAAATTATTCCGGCAGCAGGGGTTCGTATTTCAAGAATAAAAAATCTGGAAGATGATATTGCTTTAAGCCTTGCTGCATTGGGCATCCGCATTATTGCGCCAATACCTGGCAAGGGTACAATTGGTATAGAAGTACCCAATGCTAAAAAAACAATTGTAGGGATGAAAACCTTACTTGCTTCAGAAAAATTTCAAAACAATCACTTCTCATTGCCTATTGCTTTGGGTAAAAAAATTGATAATGAAAATTTTATTGTTGATCTGGCGAGTATGCCACATCTATTAATGGCAGGTGCTACAGGGCAAGGTAAATCTGTTGGTATTAACGCCGTACTGGTTTCTTTACTCTATAAAAAGCATCCATCTCAATTAAAATTTGTATTAATTGACCCAAAAAAAGTAGAGCTCAGTATTTATAAAACTATTGAAAAACATTTTTTAGCCAAGTTACCCGGGGAGGAGGAAGCCATTATAACAGATACCAAAAAAGTGGTTCATACGCTGAACGCCCTATGTATAGAAATGGATAACCGATACGATTTATTAAAAGAAGCTGGCTGTAGAAATATAAGGGAGTACAATGAAAAATTTGCTGCCCGAAAACTAAATCCAGAAAAAGGCCACCAGTTTTTACCTTTTATTGTATTGGTGGTAGATGAGTTTGCAGATTTGATTATGACAGCAGGTAAAGAAGTAGAAATGCCCATTGCCCGGCTTGCACAGTTGGCAAGGGCTGTTGGTGTGCACTTGATTATTGCCACACAGCGGCCAAGTGTAAACATTATTACCGGTACTATTAAAGCTAACTTTCCGGCTCGTATTGCCTTTAAGGTTAGTAGCAAAATTGATAGCCGTACTATTTTAGATGCAGGCGGAGCCGAACAATTAATTGGTAAAGGCGATATGCTGGTAAGTTACAATGGCGAGTTGGTTAGGTTGCAATGTGCTTTTGTAGATACTCCAGAGGTTGATAAAATTGTAGATTTTATTGGTAGCCAGCGTGGCTATGCAAATGCTTTTATGTTGCCGGAATATGTGGATGAAAAGGAAATGGAAAAAGGTGGTTTTGATGTAAATGATAAAGACCCGTTGTTTGAAGATGCAGCCCGTATTATTGTATCTACCCAAAGCGGTAGCACTTCCTTATTACAGCGCCGGATGAAACTTGGGTATAATCGTGCCGGCAGATTAATGGATCAACTGGAAGCAGCAGGTATAGTTGGAAAAAACCAGGGCAGTAAGGTTAGGGACGTTTTGATAAAAACAGATGCCCAGCTGCAGGAGCTTTTAAGTGATAATTTTTAGGCGTTACCTGCATTCTGCTCCATTATTTTTTCAATAAGCAGCGTGAGTATTTTTTGTTGATTTATGATGTTTTCGATGATATCCTTAGGAAATGCATAAAAATTTTCTGCATGAACTGCACCAATTGAATGTGTCCCATTTTCAAAATTGATTGTCGTACCATCACCCTGTATTTACCATTCAAAACTAACACCAAAAGTATCTATAATTCTCTTTATCAATTCAAGACTTGGAGAAGCTTTATCTGTTTCGTAACGGCTGTAATTTGATTGCTCCATGCATAGCATTTCGCTCATCTGTTCTTGCGAATAAAATTTTTCCTTACGCAATTGTTTTAGTTTTTGACCGAAGCTCATGTTTGGTATTTTAAAAGTTACTTATGATAATAATGCCTAAATCTTTGAAGATATTTCATTACAAGTTTTCAAATATTCTTCTACATTTAATCTTTAAAAAATTCAGTTATTATTCACAATTAAATTAAACAAACATGAAACGTTTACAGGTCTTGGCATTCGCTTGCTTCTTTATTGCAATTTCTATGGTTAGTTTGACCGTAGTTCATGCTCAAAAAGGAGGAGGTTCAAATGTAACCGATGTGACAAATCCAAACGCACGAATTAAAAATATGGGTTGTTACACGACTCATATTTTAGATTGCGGATTTCAACTGGGTGATCAATTGGTGTGTAATTTTACTGGTTCCTATGGTGCGCCGTATAATTACACTGCATTCGGCTGTTATGGTGGAACTGCCAATCGTCATTGTGTGCTGGCGTATTAATCCATTTTGATCTGGAAGATTAAAGAAGCATACACTGCTTTTTTAATCTTTACTGGTACATGGTTAGAAAATGATAAATACATTTTTATATCCTCTAAAGACACAGGTAGCCAATTTGGGGTTCCATTATATTCCTTGATTAAAAAGAAAAATTTAGAAACTGTATCTAATCATAGAACTATGATTGAGCATAAAAAATATTTTCTGGAAATACCTGCATTTGAATATTTGGACGAAGTTAATGATGAATTTATTTCAATTATAAATGGAAAAGATTTAACAAGTGCGTTATTTGAGGGTAGCCCAATGGCCCAAAATGTACTATGTAATCAAAACATCTTATATTTAGTTAAAGTGAAATTAAAATGATTAAAAGGAAAGATTTGTTTTTTGTTTCTACAGTGGTACTATCGGCAATGATAATTTTGCTTCTTTTTTACCAATTATTATTTAAATCGAGTAAAGAACCAGAGTTAAATCAAAATGTTCCAATATCTGAAGGCGATGGCAAATTGAAATTTAGAAATGTATATCTAGAAGAATCGATGTTAGTTGGCTTTTTTGAAAATGGGACTGATATCAGGCTCGATGCTTTAAGATTTTTCAAGGCTGAAGACACCAACAGACTTACTCCCATTAAAATGTCAAGTTTAGCTCTAACGAAACGAAAAAATTTGGTTATTAGATTCACGGAAATAGGTTGTAATGCTTGTGCGGACAGTACATTTAGATATCTAAATCGCCATAGACTTTTGATAGAAAATTATAATATTTTAGTTGTAGTCGATTTTAGTAACTATGATTCGTACCTAAAATGGAGAAAAGTTTCGGAAATACCTTATCCAGTTGTCTGGTTGAAGAAAGGTGACATACCTTTAAAAATTGAAAAAAACGATAAGTCATTTATTTTCATCATTAATGATTGTCTAAAGGTTGAAAAGATCTTTATTCCAAATAGTTTAATGCCAGAGTATATTGATGAATATTTTTCGGCTATCGAAAGTGCGCTTCTAACTTAAATTCACTGGATGTATGAAATATTGGCACTTATCATTAACAAGATATTTAATTTTATTATTGAGTGGTTCTTCATGCATGTTACCAAGTAGCTCGGATGAAAAAAAATCAGGTCGGCAAACTCAATCACTTTTAAAGAATGTTGGAGAGCGTTTTGTAATTGAAAATCTAATTGATTCTGCCGGAATTAAGAGATCTGTTGAACTTGAAGCTTATAACGTTACCATTATCGATTTCTGGTTTAATGATTGTCCGCCCTGCAATGCGGAGATGATGCAATTCGCTGAATTAATAAAAGGACGGAAGGCTGAAATTCAAATCATCAGCATCTCTGTAAGTCAATTCAACTTCTGGAAACCTTTATTTAGAGCGCCGTCATCAAGGTATGCCTTTCTTCAGCAGTCGTTGCCCAACTGGCAGCATCTACTGTTGGCTTCCAGCGAAGATCCTGCGTTAAAAAATCCAATTGCTACAGATCGGCTAACTGAATTGCAAACCCGTTTAAACGTGTCTTTTTTTCCCGCTTATTTCGTGCTGGATCGCAATGGAGTTATTATCGCAAGGCCAGTGAGCGCAGTTGAATATATCAAACAAATTTTGTTATAATAGAGGCAACAAATTTTTATTACTATAACACCTTTTCCATTTGCATGCTCCGGGAGCCTTTAATTAATAGTACAGTATTGGTAAATTGTTGTTGGTGCATCCATTCTTTAGCCATAATTGCATTATCAAAATAAATGCAGGAGTGTGCTACTTTGCTAAAATCGCCTCCTACAAGTACTATATTCAACCACTTAAATTGGTTTATAAGATGTATGATTGCGGTATGCTCCGCAATGCTTTCTTCTCCTAATTCCATCATACCGCCAATTAGCAAAACTTTTTTATCATCCGGCATGGCTGCAATATTTTCAATAGCTGCCTTCATACTCGTAGGATTGGCATTATAAGCATCCAAAATTATCTTGTTAGTTTCTTTAATGATCAACTGAGAACGGCTGTTGGAAGGTTGGTACAATTCTATTGCCTGTTTTATAGTTTCATCCGGCACATTAAAATATTTACCCAATGTAATCGCCACCAATACGTTTGGCAAATTATAATCGCCTACGAGGTTGGTTTTGATGGAAGCAATATTAATACCTTTTATAATTTCCACTTCAAGTAATTCTTTATTTTTAGCTGCAATACCTACTACATCTGCCTCTTTAGTTCCATAAGTGTGTATATGCTGAATACCTTTGCTCATTGCTACCAGATAATCATAATCATTCATCAAAAAAACGACGCCATTATTTGCACTTAAATAATCAAATAATTCACCTTTTCCTTTCCGTACGCCTTCTACCCCCCCAAACCCTTCTAAATGCGCTTTGCCGCAGTTGGTAATAATGCCATGTGTTGGCAAAGTATATTTACAATATCCCTCTATTTCTTTTTGATGATTTGCACCCATTTCAATCACTGCCAGTGCAGCATCTTTTTTTACAGATAAAATGGTTAACGGAATACCAATATGATTGTTGAGATTACCTTGAGTGGTGTAAGTTGTATGCGTAGTTGATAAAACTTCGTACACCAATTCTTTTGTTGTTGTTTTTCCGTTACTGCCTGTAATGGCAATAAATGGAATAGTAAATTGTTGCCGGTGATACTTTGCAAGCGCCTGCAAAGTGATTAAAACGTCTGTTGTGTAGAGTAACCTTTCATCTGCAAAGCCGGCCGGCTCATCAATAATTGCATAGGCCGCACCCAGCTCCAATGCTTGCTTTGCAAAGAGATTGCCGTTAAAATTTGGCCCTTTTAAGGCAAAATAAAGATTACCTTTTTGTAACTTTCTTGTGTCAGTTTGTACAACCGGATATTGCAGAAAGATAGAATAAAGTGCAGCTATTTCCATACTCCAAAAATAGTAAACAAAGGGTGATTTGTTGAGGGGTAGCTTAAAAATCTCTTCTATTATTAAATCAGGCAACATCCTTTAAAAGCTTATAATAAAAATGCCCCACAATTTAGCAGGGCATTTTAGTAATGTATATTTTAAAACTACTTTTTCTTTCTTCCGTTCTGTTTGCGCTTTCCAAAAATATTTCCTTCTCTAAAGCCAGGGCCTTCAGGAGAACCCATATAGGTTTGAGCACATCTAAAACCTATAGTACTGGAAGATTGCTCTTCTTCCAGATATCTGCGTGCGCCAGGCGAGAGCCAAAAGGCACGATCATTCCAACTACCACCTTTAAATACTTTTGATTTGTCGCTTACCAAAGTGGTAACGCCATATTCATAGCTAGCACCGCTGGTAGAATCACCATCTAAATGCCCAATTGCATCATTATGTTGATAATTACGACGATTTTTTACATCTTCATCGCTTATATCTGTTTTCTTAAGCCTGCCAAGTGAATCTCTTTCAAATTCACCGGAGCTATTTTTATAATATTTTTGAAATTTATTACCCCGGAAATAATTGAAATCTTCCCCATCTGTTGGGGTAGATGCCCTATAAGTATCCATTACCCATTCAGATACATTTCCCGCCATATTGTATAAGCCAAAGGCATTTGGATAAAAAGCTTTGATATCGCCTGGTATGGCAGACCTGTCATTTAAACCGCCTGCTACTCCCATATTATCACCACTACCCCGCTTAAAGTTGGCTAAAAATTTACCTTGCCAGCTTCCCCTGCGGTTGTCACGTAAACCATTTGGATTGTGGCTCCATGAGTAAATTTGCTGGTTTGAAATTAATTCTTCGCCAGAACCAGATTCTTTCTTTCTAGGACTAGGATTTTGATCGAGCAAACCATAAGCGGCATATTCCCACTCAGCTTCTGTTGGCAAACGATAGCCCATATTTAAAATACCATCTTCCATTTTTACAATGGCTCTCGGCTTTCCGCTTACATCTTTAAATTCTGATTTTTTAGGTTTTGTTCTTCCTTTAATATCTTCCGGCTTCAATAAATAGGTTTCGGTATTAAACGTTCCATCTGCACCGCCACCTTTCATTTCTTTTTTTGCAAAATCTTTTTTCAAATATCCCTTCTGCATCAAATTAAATTCATTTACTCTATCTGTTCTCCAGGTACAAAAATCCCGGGCCTGTAACCATGATACACCTACTACCGGGTAATAATTGTATGCAGGATAACGGAAATAATAATCCACATACGGTTCGTTATAAGCCAACTCTTCACGCCAGCATAAGGTATCAGGCAGTGCTTTTGCCAGTATTGCTGTATCCCCACTAAAAGTATTTTCTAACCAATAAATATACTCCCTGTAATGTACATTGGCTACTTCTGTTTCATCTATAAAAAAAGAAGGTACCGTTACACGGCGTGGAATATTATTCCAGTCGCCCATTACATCTTCATCTTTGGCACCCATTACAAAAGTACCGCCTTGTACAAAAACCAATCCAGGCCCTGCTTTGGGGTATTTCATTTTGTTTACATGGTAGTTCCCCATATTCTTGTCATCATAATTCCACCCTGTTACAGATGATTTACCGCTCTTGCTACTCTTTTTACAGGAAGTAACCGCTAAAGAAAATACAATAAGGATAGCCAGATTGTTGATTGAAAATATTTTTTGCATGTTCGTTCGTTTTGCAAATGTGATAACGAAAGGTTTTCTTGTATATTGTGTAAATGAAAATGGGGTTACACAATTGCGAATATAAATACTTTACTTGAAAATGAGGTTTTAGCTATTGTTATTTTAACAATTTTAGTAAAATGTTTTTTGTTTTTTTTGTAAAACACAGTATATAATTACACATAATTTCAATTTTATACCTAAACCAGAATTTTGCAATTTAAAATGCCTGCATAAAAGCATTTGGGTATTTACTGCAACAAAAATAAATATTGAACAATATACTTTTAAAAAGAAGTTTAATTATGCTTAATACCTGTATTTAGAAGCAATAATTACAACTACCCGCCGTTATTTACATAACTAACAAATTAATATTTTTAGTTGATAATTTTTAAACCTGAATTTTGTTGTACGCTATTGATTATTGTAGAAATTTAATTTTTTATAAACGTAATACATCATTGTTGTTCTTTTAAACAAAACCCTTTACTTTTACACCTCTTCACCAAAGAAAATTGGAAGCTTATAGATTATAAGTATACATAAACAGAGACAAATTAGCATGAAACAAGCAAGCATTAAATTGACTGCCTTAGTAGTTATACTGGGGGGTGCAACCCAGGTTTTAAAAGCACAACAAGCAAATAGCATCAACGTTGTTAGTACCGCTGTTCCGTTTTTAAGGATTTCGCCTGATGCCCGCAGTGGTGGCATGGGTGATGTAGGTATTGCTACTTCAGCAGATGCCAGCTCAGCCTTTTGGAATTTAGCAAAAACACCTTTTAATACCAATAAAGGAGGAATAGCAGTTACCTACACACCCTGGTTAAAAGACCTTGGTTTAAATGATGTTTACCTTGCTTCGCTTGCTGGTTATTACAAAATAAGCGACGAAGAAGCTTTATCAGCATCACTTAGATATTTTAGCCTTGGTAACATACAGTTTACGGATAATCTTGGTAATGATTTAAGTTCCTTTCGTCCTCGTGAGTTTGCTTTTGACGTTGGATATTCAAGGAAATTATCGAGCAAAATTGCCTTGGGAGTTGCTTTGCGTTACATCAACTCAAATTTGGCAAGTGGCACTATTAACGGGGTAGCCTACAAACCAGGTACATCTGTTGCAGGTGATTTAAGTTTATATAGCAATGGTACAAAAGCAGATGGATCTGGATTAAGCTGGGGTATTACATTGAGTAATCTTGGTTCAAAAATTTCTTACACAAGTGATGCTACACAAAAAGACTATATACCTACCAATTTAGGATTGGGCGTTGCTTATACCAAAACAATTGATGAGCAAAATAAAATAACTTTCGCCCTTGATATTCACAAATTATTAGTACCAACTCCGCCTGCAATTGGCGATAGTGCAGGTTTGATAAAATACCGTGGCCAAGGTGTAGTAAACAGTTGGTTTTCATCTTTTGGTGATGCACCCGGTGGTTTTTCTGAAGAAATGAAAGAAGTACAGGCTTCACTTGGTGCAGAATATTGGTACAACGATCAATTTGCATTTAGAGCTGGTTATTTTTATGAAAACCCACTCAAAGGAAATAGAAAATATTTTACCTTGGGTGCAGGTTTAAAATACAATACGTTTGGCCTGAATTTTAGCTATCTGTTACCATCTGGCAATGGTGTTAACCGCAATCCACTTTCCAACACATTGCGCTTCGGTCTTGTTTTTGACCTTGATGGAGACGGTTCCGGTAAAGAAAAATAATTTTATTAAATGTATATAAAAACGTTCCATCAACCTGGTGGAACGTTTTTTATTTTATACTACTGTACATTTGCCAAAAAATATACATGAATATACGAATTGGTTTTGGGGTTGATTATCATCAATTAGTAGAAGGCAGAGCTTTTTGGCTGGGAGGCGTTAACATACCACATACAAAAGGAGCACTTGGGCATAGCGATGCGGATGTATTGTTACATGCCATTTGTGATGCAATGCTTGGGGCAGCTTGCCTGGGAGATATTGGTGTACATTTTCCTGATACAGATAATGCGTACAAAAATATTGACAGCAAAATATTACTACAGCAATCCAACAACCTGATTAATCAGCAAGGATACAGTATTGTAAACATTGATAGTACACTATGCCTGCAAGCACCTAAAATAAAAGACTATGTACCAGAAATGCAGGCTGTAATTGCCCATATATTATCAATAGCAATAAATGATGTATCCATTAAAGCAACTACTACAGAAAAAATGGGTTTTGTTGGCAGAGAAGAAGGTATAGTTGCTTATGCAAGCATATTACTTCAAAAAAAATAATAACATCCAACTTGTTAAAAATTATTTTACCAGTTAATTTTTATATCACATCATTAACTTTGCCACTATGCCATCAGTAGCCATTAACATTGTAAACGTTTCTACAAATGAATTGCCTGCTTATGCTACCGCAGGGTCTGCAGGTATGGATTTAAGGGCTCATTTAACAGGGCCAATTATTTTACAGCCCTTGCAACGTTGCCTTGTTTCTACAGGTTTGTATATTCAATTACCAAATGATTATGAAGCGCAAATAAGACCAAGAAGTGGATTGGCACTAAAGCAAGGTATTACCTGTTTAAACTCTCCCGGTACTATTGATAGCGATTACCGGGGTGAGATAGGCGTTATTTTAATTAACTTAAGCAATGAAATACAAGAAATTAATACCGGAGACAGAATAGCACAAATGGTGATTAGTAAAGTAGAAAAAGCCACGTTTGTTGAGGTAATTACCTTAACAGATACAGAAAGAGGTGCTGGAGGATTTGGCCATACAGGAAGCAAATAAAACAATTTTAAAAAACGATGAAAGTAAATAAAAAAGGTAATAATTGGTTAAGATTAGCAGGTGTTATGCTGTTGTTTAGTTGTTTACTATTTAGCTGTAAATCAACAAAAAAAATACAGGCTGCTATTGTTAAAAAAGATAGTACAAGTGTACACATTACCAATCAATCTGCTATTGACTCTATTTTAATCATCAAAACAGCAATGGAAGGTATCAATAATAAGATGATACAATTCAAAACTTTTTCGGCAAAAATAAATGTAGAATACCAGGATGTAAATGGCAAACAACCAAATATTACTGCGTACGTGCGTATTATAAAAGATAGTTTAATCTGGATTTCAGGTTACGCAACCGTATTTAATGTAGAAGTATTTAGAGTGCTAATTAATAAAGACAGTGTATTTGTATTAAACAAAAGAAATAAAGAAGCACAACTAAGATCAATTGATTTTTTACAGGAAGTAACACAAATACCTTTTGATTTTAAAACCCTGCAGGATCTATTTATAGGTAATCCTATATTTTTTAGTGATAGTGTTGTGTATTACAAAGAAAAAGAAGAAACTGTATTGGTCTCTACAGTAGGTGGCTTTTTTAAACACCTGCTTACCGTTAATAAAAAGAGTGGCCTGCTAATGCATAGTAAATTAGATGATATAAATGTAGCAAGAAACCGCACTGCAGATATTACTTACGATGAATATGAAAATAATAATGGCTTAAATTTTTCAACCTACCGGGAAGTAACTGTATCTGAAAAAAATAAGCTTGACATAAAATTAAATTACAAGCAATATGAGTTTAATAAAGAATTGCAGATCGTTTTCAGCATTCCTAAAAATTATAAACTCAGGTAAAAGGTATAGTAAAATCCGTTTTATTGCTAATCGTCTATAAAGCTATTAAATGAAAAAATATATAATTGCCCTCATTGGTTTTGTAATGCTTTTACATATTGTATCTGCGCAACCTGCTACATCAAAAGAACAGCAGGAACTTGAAAAGCAACGCCAGCAAATAAAAAGAGAAATAGAGCAGGCGCAGGAGCTGTTAGATAATAATAGAAAGACCACCAAGGAAAACATGAGTACCCTCGCTATTATTAACCACAAGCTAAATAAGCAGGAAAATGTGATAGAAAATATTAGCAGAGAAATAAACCTGATGGATAATAATATTTTTAAGTCGCAAAAAGATGTTAATAAACTACAGTTGGTATTAGATACCCTTAAAGAAGAATATACAAGGAGTATGTTATATGCTTACAAAAGCAGAAGCAGTTCAGATTTTTTGAATTTTGTTTTCTCCTCTCCAAGTTTTAATGATGCAATAAAGCGGATTAATTATTTAAAAAGCTACCGTAGCTATCGTGAAATGCAAGGAGAAAATATTGCTAGTACACAGGTACTATTAAAATATAGAATAGACGAATTGAGTGGCAATAAGCAGAAAAAAAATGTAGTACTCCAAATACAAAGTAAAGAGGTGGATGCATTGCAGACACAGCAGGAAGAAAAAAATTCTGTTGTAAATAAACTAAAAGCACAAGGGAAAGAACTTAATAACCAAATAGCTGCTAAAAAGAAGCAAATGCAAAAGGTAAATAATGCCTTTGCTGCTGCTATTAAAAGATCTAACGATGAGGCAAGAAAATTATCTGCTGCCAATAAAGTTTCGGAAGATAGAAACCGAAGAGATGCAGCAGCATCATCAGCAGAAGATAATAATAAAAAAGAAAGTACTACAAGCAATAAAAAAACCGGTAAAAAAAGCAGAACAGTAACGGAGCCGGTTAATACCAAAAGTGTATTTTTAGGTACGGATGCGGAATTATCGTTAAACACTAATTTTGAACGAAATAAAGGCAACCTGCCATGGCCCGTTAACAGTGGTTATTTATTGCTTCATTATGGACTTAATAAATTGGGCAATGGTGTAGAAGTTATAAGTGAGGGCTTATCTATAGGCACTGTAATTGGCACTCCGGTTAAAGCAATTTTTGATGGTGAAGTAAAAGCTGTTGACAATTATGATGACCTGCAGATGGTTGTAATAAAACATGGAATGTATTTTACCGGCTACAGCAATATATCTGGCGTTAACCTCAAAAAAGGCCAAATGGTTACTGTAGGACAGGTAATAGGAAAAGTGGCCGCAAACCTTGATGGCGTAGGTGCTATAGACTTAATGATTAGTAAAGATAAGAGTGAATTAAACCCCGGAATTTGGCTGAAACCCCGGTAATTTTAAATCAGGTTTTCATACAATTTTTCATATTGAGGTACAATATTATCAATATCAAAACGCTTTGCCTGCGCTAATGCATTAGCCTTAAAAGTATTGTGGGTTTCCTTATCTTTTAAAATCTCAAGTGAATTTTTACACATATCAGCTACATCGCCTACATTACTCATAAAGCCAGTAACGCCATTAATATTTATTTCTGGTAAACCGCCTGCATTTGTTGATATAACAGGTACTTCGGCTGCCATTGCCTCTAAGGCAGCCAATCCAAAACTTTCGTACTCACTGGTAAGCAAAAATAAATCTGCCAATGGCAAAATATCTTCCATCTGCTCTTGCTTTCCCAAAAATTTAATATCGCCAACATGCATACAATCTCTGCAGATTGATTCGGCATAAGGCCTTTCTGGCCCATCGCCCAATAACAACAATTTTGCCGGCATTTTTTCTTTTATCAACAAAAATGTGTGTATTACATCTTCTACCCGCTTCACCTTTCTAAAATTAGATGCATGCACCAGTATCTTTTCGCCATGGGGAGCTATTATTTTTTTAAATGCATCTACTGGTTTTCTATTAAAACGTTTTACATCAACAAAGTTGTGAATAACGGTAATCTCTTTTTTGATGTCGAAATTTTTATAGGTTTCTTCTTTAAGATTTTCAGATACAGCCGTTAGTGCATCACTTTCTTCCATAGAAAAGGTTACCACAGGCTGGTACGTTTTGTCTTTGCCAACCAATGTAATATCGGTGCCATGCAGTGTGGTAATTACCGGAATAAATATTTTTTGTTTTGCTAAAATTTGCTTTGCCATGTAAGCAGCAGATGCATGCGGTATGGCATAATGTACATGCAAAAGTTGTATATCATTGTTGATGATTACATCTACCATTGTACTGGCAAGCGCTGTTTCATAAGGTGGAAAATCGAACAAAGGATAGGTAGGCACCCTTACTTCATGATAATATACATTGGCTTTAAAGCCACTTAACCTTACTGGTTGCTGATAAGTAATAAAATGGATATTGTGCCCCTTATCTGCCAATGCCTTACCTAGTTCTGTAGCCAATACACCGCTTCCCCCAAAAGTTGG
>JBBQTZ010000043.1:0-24345 GCA_038234405.1 Chitinophagales bacterium | reverse complement strand
GATACTGGCTAAAATTAGCCTACCAGGAAAAAGAAATTTTTAAAAAAACGCTGCTGGAAGAAACAGAAAAAAGAGAGTTGCTAGCCCTTTTGGCTGCTATCTTATTAAAAAAAGAATTAGATGTAAGGGTGGTGCAAACTCTTTTTTTAGTAAAGATCTGCATGATGATGGTGGCTCATCGCTTAGCAGCCTGCAGATATACAGTTCGCTTGCATCAAAACTCATGGATAAAAACCCGGAAGAATCTAAAAAAGTGCTTAATCACATTATTCAAAATACCGAAACTATCATGGATAACATGAGCCATATAGTTTGGGCAATGCAAAACAGGAGGAAGGGAAAAATAGCCTGGAAGCCAGGATAAAAAATATTGGGTACAACCTGCTTACCATAAAAGACATTAAGTGCAATTATCTTATATGCAAAAAAGCTGAAGCAGTTTGTAAAGGACAGGAACTAAGAAAAACAGTAAACTTATATCCAAAGAAGCTATCAATAATATTGCAAAATATAGCAACGCTACAGAAGCTACAATTTCTTTATCTGCCAATAATAATCCTATCTGTTTGTCAATTCGAGTTAATGGAACCGGGTTTAACACCAACAATTTGCAGCCCGTCAATGGGTTAAAAAATATACAGGCAAGGGCAATGGGGTTAAATGGCAATGCACATATACAATCTGAGGTTGGCAGGGGCACTTCTATTATCTGCACTCTACCAGTCACTTAAATTTGCGCTACTACTACTGCATAGTTTTACTAAACTTTACTTTAATAAAAACTAACCTCACGTACCAGACAGAACATATCTCAACAGCGCATTTTATCGTAGCTTTTGCAGATAAATTCGTTGCAATATTTATAAATGCAAAAGCTGCCATTAAATGAACCCTATAGTCCGCCATTGCTACAATTCAATTATTTTTGTTTCAAATTTCAATTATGATACAGCGTATTCAAACCATTTGGCTTTTACTGGCGGGCATCGCCACTTTACTTACTATTCAGTTCCCTTTTTATAGTGGCATTAACGACCCCTTGGTTACTTACCACGAGTTAACGGCCCTTAATGGAGGCATTGTAATTATGCTGGCAACCCTTTTAATTGCAGTACTGGCTTTTGTTTGCGTTGCACTGTTTAAAAACCGCACTACCCAACTTAGGTTATGTGTTGCAGCCATTATTGTAGAAGCTGTTTTAATTATACTATACTATAGGCAAGTAACTACTTTTACAGCAGGTACATATTCCCTTACAGCTATTTTGCATCCGCTAATTATCATATTGTTTGTACTTGCTGCCAGAGGTATTAACAATGATGAAAAAATAATAAAAGATAGTAACCGGTTAAGATAAGAAATTTACCATCTTCAGAAGTCTGTTCCAATATAAACATTCATTCTTTACGTTTAGGTAACATTTTTTTGATAATATTGCAGTCAATTTAGTACCCTCCTATAAAGCTACTCTCCCAATTTTGCTATTGTAACAATAAACAGGTATTTATAAAAAATACCGGGTAATCTATTTTTAAAACTGAAACACATGAAAAAAATCTACCTTGCTATTGCATTGCTATTATTAATTTTGCCTTATGCATCTGCACAGTTAATACTTAATACTCAATTTATAAATCCCTGTGGTGGCGATGAGCACAATGAGTTTATTGTAGCAAAAACAGCTTCCAATGCTGTAAACATAGCAGATATTTGCTTTGGATCTTACAACCCATCTACCAACTCAAATGGTGTAGGTGGGGCTGCTGTAAGGGATTACAACTATTGGTGGTCCGGAAATAATACAACAGCCTCTCCCTATCCAACATTTTCTTCCTTTTCAGGAGAATCTTGTGGCAGTGGCGTAAGTTGCTACGGATTCAGGTATCCATCTATACCGGCAGATAATACAGATATAACGAGCTTAATAAATAATTTAAACAGTACTGCTGGTTGCACTGTATTTATAGCTATTCCTGCTACCAACATTATTCCTGCCAACAGCAATGTTATCTTTTTTTTAGGTGCAGGTTATAGAAATGCAACTGCGTTATGTGGTTTTGATAATGTAGCTGTCAACCTCAATTTTTCTAACCATTGTAATGCAGGTGCACCACTTACAACATACTATGTTGTTTTTGGTAATGCAACCGGATCGGGCACTACATGCGGCATTACTACTGGCGGCTACTTTTCTAACAGTAGCAGAAGAGTAAGTGCATTACACGTTTATAACGGAGGCGGCAACTCAACTATAGCCAATTACACTACATCGCTGCAAGATTATACACCCGGCGCTAACGTTACAGGTAATGCCGGGGTTATGATACCTGATGGTGCCGGTGGAAGCAAATGGGTTAATAACCAGGGTTGTATTCCATCGCCCAATATTATTTTAGCTATACGACTTGAGTATTTCAGCGGTTCTGTAAACAATAAAAAAGTAACACTTAACTGGCTTAGTTCTTTTGAACAAGATATCAAAAATTTTATAGTAGAAAAATCTTTGGATGGAAGAAATTTTTACCCATTTGCAACTTTGCAACCAGCTAATAAATCTGGCACACAGTATAGTACAGACGATACTAACCCCGGCAGTGGCCGTAATTTTTATCGCCTGAGAGTGGTTAATCTTAATGGCACTGTCGAATACTCTTCTATAATCAAATTTAATTTTACAAGAGGAGCTGCCAACAATTGGGTACTGTATCCTAACCCTGTAGAAGGGAAGTCTTTTGTTACATATCAATCTTTTACGAGTAAGCAAATTTGGATTAATGTTGCAGATATTACCGGCAAAAATATCTCTTCAAAACCATTTTATATACAACCCGGTATTAATAAATTATTGATAGATACTGAAAAACTTAGTGCCGCTATGTATTTACTCAGCATTAAAAGTAATGACAACATTGAAACTACCAGTTTTATAAAAAGATAAATTTATTCTTTTACAACTTCCCCGGTTTTTGCAGTTATCCAATTGCAGAAGCCGGGGTTTTTATTGCCTATTTACCCAACAGGATTGGTTTTAAAAGCAACAGTGAAAATACAATAAACACTATACCAAGTACCATATCTAACCTTTGTAAAAAAGTGGCACTTATGTATTTTTTTAACCAGGATGCGCCAAATGAAATCAACATTTCCATACCAAATATGCTGCACAAAGCACCGGTATAGTAAAGCCAGCGCTGCCCATTACTAAAGTGTAATACATTACTTACTGTAGCTGCTACCGCAAGCCAGCTTAAATAATTTGCAGGATTTAAAATGTTGATCATAAAACCTTTAGAGCCAAGTATGAGCGGTTTTTTGCTATCGGCTACAGGAAAAAGTACTTTCTTATGACTACGTAAATTACTAATACCCATAATTAGTAAAAATGCAGCACCACAAAGTCTAACAATTAGCTCAGTTTTGCCACCCGATGGAAACAAATAAGTATTAAAGTAGCTTAATACAATGAGAATAATATCTGAAATAATTACTCCAATAGAAATATAAATGCCACTTTTAAAGCCATTGGTAATGCTGTTTTGTACCAGGCAAAAGAACACAGTACCTAGCATCAGGCTTAACAAGAGACCCGTTAATAAGCCATAAAAAAAGGCATACACCATCAGCTAAAATTATTTTTTTTGTAAAACTAACTGATAACAGTAAGGTGTCAAAGGCTTACAAAATAAAAGGCGGGTTACAGCTTTTTTACAGTGTTATGCAGGCTATTGTCCAATTAGTTAATTAAATCCAGATTTTTAGTTGAATTTTAAATACAGATAGCGCTACTAAAAAACCACTTTAATTTATAAAACCAAAGTAATTATAGTGAACTATATCATCGATTTAATCTAAACCAAAAAGCCCTTTATTAAGCAATTGGAGTGTTTGCAATTTGTAGGCTTTTGGTATTAGTACAGATATATTGTGATGACTACCGCCATAGCTTACCATTCTAATTGGGATACCGCTAAGGGCATTGAACAACTGCTGCATTACAGAATTGCTCTCATTTATTTCGTTGCCAACAATGGACACAATCGTTTGATCGTAATCTATTTCGAGGGTGCCAAATGGCTCTAGTTCTTTAATAATTTCATTGAGGTTACTATCGGTATCAATAGTGATGGATACGGCAACTTCCGATGTAGTGATCATATCTATTGGCGTGCGGTATTTTTCAAACACCTCAAATATTTTACGTAAAAAACCATAAGCCAGCAACATACGGCTGCTCTTAATTTTGATGGCAATAATACCGTCTTTTGCAGCCACTGCTTTTACACCGGTGCTACCGGCTAATTCTGTAATCAGTGTTCCTTTGGCTTGGGGCTGCATAGTGTTAAGCAGCTTTACAGGCACTTTGTACATTTGCGCCGGCCAAATACTGGCAGGGTGTAAAATTTTGGCTCCAAAATAGGCAAGTTCTGCAGCTTCCTCAAAGCTTAATTGCTCTATAGCTAAGGTTTTGTTTACCACCCTTGGGTCGTTGTTGTGCATGCCATCAATATCCGTCCAAATTTCGCAAACAGAGGCTTGTATAGCTGCCGAAATAAGAGAGGCGCTGTAATCGCTTCCACCACGTTTTAAATTGTCCACTTCGCCCCGGGCATTGCGGCTTATGTACCCCTGTGTAATAAATATTTTTTTGTTCTTATTAACTTTTAATATCTGGCTCAACTTTACTTTAATACTACCAATTTGGGGTTCATCATAGTTATCAATTGTCATAAACTCGAGTGCTGGTATCAGCAAATGATCAACCCCTTGCTCTTCCAGGTAAATGGAAAATAATTTAGTGCTAAGCAATTCGCCCTGTGCTAATATATCTTTATGCAATGCCTCGCTGAAAGATATTTTTACAATGATGTTTAAAAATTCAAAATGCTCATGTAGGCAGGCTGCGGCTTTTTCTATGCCGGCATCCGAGAAAACAAGTTGTTTGCAAAAAGATTGATAATGATCTTGCAATGCCTGTATATGTTGCTTTGCGCCCGATTTATCGCCTGTAGATAAAAAATTGCTTATTTCCACCAAGGCATTGGTAGTGCCACTGAGTGCAGACAACACCACAATCTTTGACTCTTCATCTTGTACAATTAATTTTGCCACCTGCTTCATTCTTTCCGGCATGCCTACGCTTGTGCCACCAAACTTCATTACTTTCATTGCTCAATCATTTTTAAATTTGAGGTGCAAATATAAATATTAGGACGTTGTAAGAGAAAGAATGATTTGCAGGGATACATTTCAAATGGTCGCTCCCGATTTTTGCCAGTGGGCACACCCGAACGAGGCTTTACAGTAGTTGGTGACCTCATCAAACATTAAGTGCTGCGATAATTTGAAATGCCCCCATTTGCAGGTACTTTAACCTAAGGTTTCATTCAACAGAAGGGTAAACTTTTCTTTGTTTTACAATCTGGTAATATAATCCTATTTTCTTTCTATTTTAAACCCAGCTTACGCAGTTATAAATCTAGCTCGGCTTGTTCGTAAAGCAATAGAAACTTTACATCCAGGAATTGTAGAATACTTTTTTACTTCAAAATGGTTCCCCGTTTGTTCAGTTAAAAATTACCTGAAACATGCACTTGCTTTGTTTAAATGATTAAAGAAAATACAAAGAAGAGATTAAAGAGTGTATCAAAATATTATATAAGATAAAACGCTAACCCTAAATATCATCCCTATTAAAAAAATAATTTAAAAATGATTTTAAAGGTGATATTATAATCTAACCCCAAAATCTTCACCCAATTGCTTTAAATCATCAACAACAGCTTGCATCAGCATAATCCCATTAGCAAGCCGCTCTTTTTCCATTGCTCTTTCCGGCTCGCCGGGTATTACAACTGTTTGCTGTTCGTTAACCGGGGTGGCTGTTCTAAAACGTTGTATCCATTGGTCTATATCCGCCTTAAAATCTGCTGCAGGCCTAAACGCATCTATCCGCATAGCACCAAAAAAATGGCCAATTCCTTCGCCGGGCATATTATGTGGCATGGGTAAATAGGCAGGAAAAGGCGGTACCCACGGACCAAAATTAGCACCACTTAACACGCCTGAAAAAATATCTACAATTGAACCAAGCATATAACCTTTATGACTGCCATGTTCAAAATCGCCACCAAGTGGCAACATAGCACCACCTTTTTTTAATTCATGAGCATCGGTACTTGGCAGGCCCTCATTGTTTTGTACCCAGCCTTGCGGTGCAACGCCATTTTTACGTTGTATTACTTCCAGCTTGCCGTTGGCAGCGGTAGTAGTGGCAAAGTCGCACACAATGGGCTGTTGGCTACCGGCAGGTATGGCTACAGCAATAGGATTGGTACCCAGCAATCTTTCCTTGCTAAATGTTGGCGCAACAGTTGCCGATGCATTCGTCATGGCAATGCCAATCATATCATGGTCAAGTGCCATCATAGCGTGGTAACCGGCTATGCCAAAATGATTGCTATTTTTTACACTTACCCAGCCTGTGCCTACCTGTAGGGCTTTATCAATAGCTATTTGCATGGCCGCCGGTGCTACCACCAGGCCTAAGCCCTTATCACCATCTACTACTGCGGTGCTAGGGGTTTGGTGTATAATATTAATGTTGGGATTGGCATTTACCCTGTTAGCTTTCCACAAGCGTATATAACCACTTAATCTTGCTATGCCATGACTGTCTACTCCCCGTAAATCAGCCGCCAGCAATGCTTTTGCTGCTGTAGTAGCATTGCTGGTACTACTACCCATTTGCAAAAAAATATTGGTGGTGAATGTAAGGAGTTGCTCGTAAGAGAATTGCTGAATCATAATAGCGGTTTATTAATTAATTGTGGCAAAGAAACAAACTGTAAAAGGATATTTACAAAAAATAAAATATTTTAAGCAGATGGCTGCGATAAAGTTGTATTTTCCGTTTTGGGCTGGCAATTGAATCAGGGTTACCACTTAAGCATACCCAAATAAAACAAACCACTCCCTAAAAATATTTATTTACTTAAAAACAACGGCTAACTTGTCATCTACCATCCTGTATATTATTTTGGGCTACAGCTTACTGTTATTGGTGCTATATATATTTCAGGAGCGTTTTATTTTTAAGCCAGAAAAACTACAACAAGATTTTAAATATGAATATGATGTGCCTTTTAAGGAATTGTTTTTTGATGTAGAAAAAGGTGTTCGGATTAATGGATTGCATTTTCATGTAAATAATCCGCAGGGGTTGGTATTGTATTTTCATGGTAATAGCCGCAGTATAAAAGGATGGGCCAAATATGCCAAAGATTTTTTCAGGTATGGGTACGATGTGGTGCTTGTAGATTACCGGGGGTTTGGAAAAAGTACCGGCAAGCGGGGCGAAAAGGACATGCTCAATGATATGCAGTTTGTGTATGATACACTGGCAACTACCTACCACGAAAACCACCTGTTGGTATATGGAAGAAGCCTTGGCAGTGGCTTTGCAGCCAAACTGGCAAGTGATAACAAGCCCCGGTACTTAATTTTAGATGCACCCTATTTTAGTTTTATAAAAGCAGCAGAAAGATTTTTTCCTTTTTTGCCAATGCGCCTTGTATTGCGTTTTCATATCCGTACAGATAAGTGGCTGCCTAAGGTAAATTGCCATACTTACATCATACATGGTACCAAAGACTGGCTGATACCAATTAGTCAAAGTGAAAAATTACAGGCACTCAGCCCCAGAAAAATAACCCTGATTAAAATACAAGGTGGAGGACACAATAACCTGCCTTTTTTTCCGGAATACCACAATTTTATAAGGGATATATTGGCGCCGTAAAAAACTGGAAGCCCACAAATAACAGGAAGTTCACAAATAACAGGAAGCCTGCAAATAACAGGAAGCCCACAAATAACAGGAAACCTGCAAATAACAGAGGGGGTGTAATTTAAAAAATTGAAAGGATGAATACAAATACAAAAAAATTACTTTTTCGGTGGATAAAAATAGTGGTGTTGGTTTATGCGCTCATTGGCATTATTCTCTACTATATACAGGATTATATTTTGTTTCAGCCTACTGTTATTGAGCGGAGCATTCCGTATAAATTTGAGATGCCTTTTAAAGAAGTTGACCTTGCTATTAACGAAACAGATACCGTAAACCTGGTTAAATTTTTTCCGAAAGATTCAGTGAGAAAGGGGGTAGTATTGTATTTTCATGGTAACAGGGGCAATGTAAAACGGTACGCAAGATTCGTGAAAAATTTTACCGTACATGGCTACGAAGTATGGATAGAAGACTATCCGGGTTATGGCAAAAGTGTAGGGCAGCGGACTGAAAAAATATTGTACGGGGAAGCTGAACAGGTGTACAAACTGGCTCGTTCAAAATACAGCAGTGATAGCATTATTATTTACGGAAAGTCTTTTGGAACGGGCATTGCAGCCTACCTTGCTTCTGTGCAGCCCTGCCAGCAGTTGATACTGGAAACGCCTTATTACAGCGTACCTGCGCTGTTTGATGCGTATGCACCTATTTACCCCAACAGCCGCATGGCCAAATACAAAATTCCTACAAATGAATATTTGCAGGAGATTAAACAACCCATCACTATTTTTCATGGAACCGATGATGGAGTAATCCCTTACAGATCTGCTGTAAAATTAAAGGCTGTATTAAAACCAACCGATCAGTTTATCACCATCGAAAAAGGAATACACCGCAATTTGAATGATTTTCCGTTGTATCATCGGGTGCTTGATAGTTTGTTGCGGAATTAATGTTAGGTGCTTTTTTGTACCAACTTCGGGTTTTAAAATATTGCCAGTTGGCAATTTTTATTCACAATTAACAGAAATAAAAATTCTTAACCACTAATCACCCCCTCCGCAACCTCCACATCCACCACCACCATCACCTCCCCCGCTGCAGCTACTCCCGCTATCGCCGCCACTGGCACTACCTGCCGAGCCACTGCTTGCTGCCCGCCGTTCCTGCATTGTAACTGCATTAAAAACTGTAGTAAGCACTGCATATTCAGCAAAGCCAGTTATTGCTGCTGTTCCCAGAATGGTAAAGTTGCTGATGAAATCATTGCCATAGCCATTGTTGTTTTGAGCATTCCAAATGACTTCTACCTGTTTTCTCACACTTACGGTGTATGAATAAGCCTGCAAAATAATCAGGCATATAAGTGTAAACACACCCATTTCCAGCACGAGGTAGCCAACTGGCTTGTTGTTGGCCATTCCTTGAAAAAACCTTGCCATGCCTGTTGCCAGCACAATACCCGGGATAATCATTTTTTGATAATCAACTTTTTGCGATAACCGGTAAAAAGCTTCCAGCGTTGGGTGCAATACAGTTCCGGAATTAATGAGGCCTAACCCTTCCCGATAGCTGAAAGTGTCGCCAGCATTGTAGTGTTGCAACAGCGGAAGCAGCAAAGGATTTTCTTCCCTGTCCATGTTTAGAAGTGTTGTTTTATTGAGCTGGTAAGCATCGCCTGAAGTATCAATGATACCTCTCTTTAACAAATCAACTATGGCAGCCTGGTAACTCCTGTGAGCTCCGTTGATAAAATGGCTCATTTGAAATGGCGTGCAATACTGCGGCCAGTTATCTTTAATCAATGTTTTTAGCCTGTTGTGTTTGTGCTGTTGTGCAAACCAAATCACACAAAGTCCAGCCATTGAAATTAAGGCGTAATGATATAGAAATTCTGAACCTTTTGTGTGATAAAGATTGTTGAATGAAATGTACAGCAGGGTAAGGCCAGAAAAGATAAGGGTAAGTTTACGAAAGAATCCCGGATCATAGATGTCTTGTTCAAAGCCTTGTTGTTGTGAGGGTATTGGTGGCCAGATGTAATGCGGAGCCTTAGTGTCAAAAGTTTGTTGATAAAGGGTGAGAGTTTCCCGGTACCAGCTCCGGTATTTTTCATTTTCATTACTGCTACCGCTGCCTGGGTGATGGTGGATGTCTTGCTGCAACGTGTTTCTACAAAAATCAACCCAGTAGTTGTGGGTATAAGTAAGATGCAGGTGCCATACTTTATCCACCGTTTCTGAAGGCGACGCACCGCCGGGAGAAATGCAACACAGGTAGATAAACTTCCTGTATTCTTTGATTGCCTTGTTGGTAAAATTTGCAGACCAGTTGTGATCTTTGGCCAGTTTTTTGGGGAAGGGGAAACTTGATGTTGAGTCATCAAGGGCGAAGTTTTGGATTTTCCCCCACAGCTCCTGTTGTGTGAGTTTGTTCATTTTTCACAAAGTTATATTGATAAAAATGCAGGTTCCAAAATTGATTGGTTATTAAATTGTTGCCTTATTCTTCTGCAAGTGTTACCGATTTTTTACCAATAGTTAACTGATAGGTACCACCCACTTTTAGTGCGTAATTTTCATTGCTGTGGCTTACCGGAAACTGAAAGCAAACCGGATAGTTGTATTCGGCTATCAGGCCACTGATAGCCTCATAAACTGTACCTCCAAACGGGCGCTCAGTATCTTTAATATCGGTAAATCCTCCAATAACAAGGCCTGCTAATTCATTTAATTTTCCGCTTCGTTTTAGCTGCAGCAGCATGCGGTGAATGCTATAAATATATTCACCTATATCTTCTATAAAAAGGATTGTATGTTTTGTGTTGATGTTAGATGTTGTACCGGTAAGATGCGCTAATAATGTAAGGTTGCCGCCTATTAATTCGCCGGTTGCTTTGCCCGTTTTGTTTAATTCATGCGGAGCACATTTGTACCTGTTTTTTTTACCTGCCAATGCGTTGCGTAAAGATTGGATATACACACTGCCTGCGTTGCCGTCATTGAAAGCGGAAGCCATTGGAGAATGCAGCGTTGCAATTTTAAAGCGACTGTAAATGTGGGCATGCAATACCGTAATATCACTATAGCCAATTATCCATTTTGGATGTTTTTTAAAGCGACTAAAATCCAGTTGATCAATGATACAGCTTACACCATAGCCGCCTCTTCCACAAAAAATGGCGTTGATGCTTGTATCGTCCAGCATTGCCTGTAACTCATTCAGCCGTTCTTCATCAGTGCCGGAAAAATAGTTGGTGGAATCACTGCCGAGTGTTTTGCCTGCCATAACCTGGTAGCCCCATTTTTGCAACGTTTCAATACAGGTTTGGGCTTTTTCTTTTGCCATGTATCCAGCAGGGCAAGTTAGTCCGATGGTGTCGCCTTTTTTTAAGGAGGGAGGTTGTTTTATCATAAGCCTTTGAGGATGTCTTTAAATTCTTTTGTAGAAATGATGTGTTGGAAACCAGCCCATTTTACTCCATTCATAAGTTGCCTGTCTCCGGTCCACAACAAGCAATTCAGTGCCAATGAAAAAGCTATAAAAATTGTATCGTCCATATCAATTTTATTGGAAAGGTTATCCGCATCCTGAATATTCGTTTCAGTAAGTTCATCATCCGAAAGAACAGTGATGTGACTAAGCAGATACTGAAGGTTTGACTTGAAAATAGCAAGATACTTCTTTGCCTTTCTATAAATATTTTCACGATTGAGCTGTATCTCTTGTAAAGAAAATTCAGGGGTAACAAAATCTATTTTAGTAGAATTATCAATGATTAAACTAAATAGCTCACTTTTGGAATCAACACTGGCACTAACTTTAATATTTGTGTCAACTACAATAGTCATGTAGTTTCCATATTTCTTTTTTTCTTCAATTTCGCCCAGGCACTTTTATTGATCTCTCCGGATATTTCATTTATAACCCTTTGCGGCACTTTTTTGGGAGCACCATTCAATTCAATTTCTTCCATACAATTTTTAATAATATCCAGCCCTTTTTTACCAACCGCACCTGAAAATGAAACGGTTATTTTCTCTTTATCAATTTTTTCTACTACCATAATAAATGTTTCTACCCAAATTTATATAAAAAAATACTACTGACAAAGCTACTGACAGGTAAGGCTGCAGTTTTCAATTGTAACGCTTAAGTTATGCTGTACCCCACATTTTAATGCAAAGTTATTTTTTTGATGCCCTACCGGAAAATCAAAACAAATAGGATATTTATATTCCTTTACTTTTTCCAGCACAATTTCTTCCAGTGTTTTCCCAAATGCTTCGGCTTCGGTTTCTTCTTTTTTAATTTTAAAACCCCCTATAAGTAAACCTGCAAGTTTATCTAGTTTACCACTGCGTTTTAAATTCCAGAACATACGGTCGATACTGTACAAATATTCCCCGGTATCTTCTACAAACAATATTTTACCAGCAGTGTGCAAATCACTTTTACTGCCTGTAAGCGATTCAATAGTTTTTAAATTACCCCCTACCAAAAGCCCGTTTACATTGCCCATTCTGTTGTTTGCATTGGGTATAGCCACGTACTGCATTTTTTCACCTGTAAAACAAGTTCTAATACTTTCAATAGTATCTTTTTGCACATTATCGGCCATTGCCCAATCTTTTGGAAAACTATTGCACATTTTTGAATGGATGGTTGCAATGCCAAAATTGCGGTTAATATGGCTGTGCAGAACGGTAATATCGCTAAAACCAATTATCCACTTAGGGTTTTTAGCGAACACTTTAAAATCTAGCTGGTCAATAATTCTTACAGCACCATAGCCACCCCTGGCACACATAATGGCATTAATTTGTTTGTTATCCAGCATTTGCTGCAGGTCTTTTGTACGTTCCTCATCTGTGCCACCAAAAGTGAAATCTTTTTTACCAACTGTACTGCCAATCGCAACTTTAAACCCCCATTCTTTTATTTTATTTATAGCAGGCGTTATCTCTTCAAGGGTAATAAATCCTGCAGGGCAGGTAATACCAATCGTATCGCCTGTTTTTAAATACGGGGGAATTTTTTTTATACTATTATCCTCCAATATGCCATTATCAATTATTGCATCCTTTGCAGCAGAAGTGGACAATAGCGGTACCACAGTTGATAAAAAAAATTTTCTGTTCATGTATTGTTTTTCAAAAAAATTTCTACAGCTCAAATCCCATCCCACCTTTTAAGGCTTTTTTATAATTCTTCAAATCAAATTTATAGTAATTTGGAGCTTTGTGTGCAACGCCCTTTTTTGTTTCATCCAGCTTCACCAAAATATTAGTACCTACAATCTTTCTTTGAAAGTTGCGGCGATCTAGTTTTTTATTGAGGATGGTTTCATATAAAATTTGCAACTCCGGCATGGTAAATTTTTCGGGCAGCAGATTGTATCCAATGGGATGATAGTTTAAGTTCATTTGCAAATTTTGCAAAGCCCTATTTAATATTTCGCTGTGGTCTAACAGCAATTCGGGTAAAGCATCAATGTTAAACCATTTACAATCAGATGAAAAAACATCCGCTATTGGTTTTACTTTACTAAAATCTACCAGGGCAGAATACCCTACAGTTACAAAGCGATCAAACATCCAGCTTTCCTCTATTTCAAGATCAATATTTTTTAAAAACTGCTTATTAATTTCTTTTGTGCTCCTTTCTGGTTTGCTAAATACATGAAACTGCTGCAGGTAAATATTGTTTAAGCCTGTACGCTGTTTTAATATCCGCTCTGCTGCAGCATCCATGTGCTCTTCTTTTAAAACAAACCCACCTGGCAAAGCCCATAACCCGGCATATTTTGCATGTAGCAATAGTACTTTCAACTCATTTTGATGAAAACCAAAAATGATACAATCAATCGAAATACTTCTAAGGTATTTCCCGTGACCATTTTTGAAAAGCTCTATAACCTCTTTTTCAAAATTCATATAAATAAAATTAGCTGTGTTAAATGAAACTGACAATATTTTTTTGAAGAAGCTTTTTAGCAGTTATAAATATTTTTTAGCTTTGATTAGGCTCCAATCTATTCAACCCAGCTTATGCAGTTAAAATATTCTATTGGTTTAAACCATTATAAAAGTATTAGATCGCTGTGGGCTCTTCTTTGCAGGCAGTGGATTTAAATCAATTACTGCTTCAATATATTGCATTACAAAACTGTAAACTGTACGTTAAGCAACCACAATAATTTATGTATTTCTTTTGCAGCAAAACAATGCTTTACAGTCAATTCAACAAAAAAGAAGCAATACCTGATAAAAAGAATTATTATTATCCCATTAAAAAACAATGATAATTTAAAACTTGCCACAATGAAATATCTATTTGCATTATTTATGTCATTACCAATGAGTATAAAAATTATTGCACAAAACAACAGTGCTGCTCTTAAAGCAAAACTATTGGTTGCAAAAATGACGACCGAAGAAAAAGTAAGTCTGTTGGTTGGCAAGGGAATGAAATTTCCCGGTGCTGCACAAAGCAATACCGGCACTGGTGTTGGGCTTGCTATGGAAAAAGTAGAGGGTGCAGCAGGCACTACCAATTCAATTGATAGATTGGGTATTCCGCTTACGGTAGTTGCTGATGGCCCGGCCGGCCTGCGTATTGAACCAACAAGAATAAATGACAAAAACACTTACTATGCAACCGCATGGCCAGTTGCAACGCTATTAGCTTCCACCTGGGATGTAGCCCTGGTGAAAAAAGTGGGGGTGGCGATAGGTAACGAGGTAAAAGAATATGGAGTGGATGTATTGCTGGCGCCCGGCTTAAACATTCACCGCAACCCATTAGGTGGCAGAAATTTTGAATACTATTCAGAAGATCCGTTACTATCTGGTAAAATGGCTGCCGCCATGGTAAACGGTATTCAGTCAAATGGTGTAGGCACTTCTATTAAACATTTTGCAGTTAATAACCAGGAGAGTAATAGAAGTACAGTAAATACCATTGTAAGTGAAAGGGCAATAAGAGAAATATATTTAAAAGGTTTTCAAATTGCTGTAAAGGAATCAAACCCGTGGACGGTAATGAGTTCGTACAACAAATTGAACGGTACGTACACCTCAGAGGAGTATGCTTTGCTAACCACCATTTTAAGAAAAGAATGGGGCTTTAAAGGTATTATAATGACAGACTGGTTTGGTGGCAAAGATGCTGTAGCGCAAATGAAAGCAGGCAATGATTTGCTTATGCCGGGTACTCCTGCACAAACCAAAGAAATTTTAGCAGCCATAAAAAACGGCAAACTAGCTATACAGGTAATTGATGAAAATGCAGAAAGATTTGTGCAATATGTACTGGCAACCCCTGCTTTTAAAAAATATGCATATTCCAATAAACCAGCCTTAAAGGCGCATGCAGCAGTGGCACGTTCTGCTGCCGCTGAAGGTATGATTTTGCTTAAAAATATTGACAATGCATTGCCATTGGGTAATAAAATTAAATCCATTGCAGCCTTTGGTAATACTTCTTATGATTTTATTGCCGGTGGTACCGGAAGTGGCGATGTAAATGAGGCATACACTATCTCGCTGGAGCAAGGTTTAACCAATGCTGGTTTTAAGGTACAGGAAGATTTAAAAATGCTGTACACAACGTATATCACCGAAGAAAAAATTAAGCATCCTAAAAAAAGCTTTATTGCTGAGTTTATAAATCCTACTCCACGCCCGGCAGAATTGAATATTCCGCAGGAGATATTTGCCCAAATGGCCTCAGCAGCAGATATTGCATTGATTACCATTGGTAGAAATGCAGGTGAGGGTGCCGATAGAAAAGTTGTAAATGACTTTAATTTATCTGATGTTGAAAAAGCTTTGATCAACAACGTAAGCACCGCTTTTACTGCCGCTGGAAAAAAAGTAGTGGTTGTATTAAACATTGGTGGTGTAGTAGAAGTTGCAAGTTGGGAAAACAAGGCAGCTGCGATCCTGCTAACCTGGCAACCCGGTATGGAAGCTGGTAACGCTGTGGCAGATGTACTAAGTGGCAGCGTAAACCCATCAGGTAAATTAGCCACTACTTTTCCTGTACAATATGCGGATGTTGCCTCTGCCAAAACCTTTCCCGGCAAAGAGTTTCCTAAGCAAGCTACAACTGGCATGATGGGCATGAAATTAATCCCGGCTGAAGTTATTTACGAAGAGGGAATTTATGTTGGCTACCGCTATTACAATACCTTTAATGTAAAGCCTGCGTTTGAATTTGGGTATGGCCTAAGCTATACCAATTTTTCATTCACCAATATAAAATTGAGCAGTTCCTCTTTTAAAAAACAAATTACTGTAACGGTTGATATTACTAATACCGGTAAAACCCCTGGTAAAGAAGTAGCTCAATTGTACCTGAGTGCACCATCCCAAAAACTAAATAAGCCAAAGGAGGAATTAAAAGGATTTGTAAAAACCAAGCTGTTGCAACCTGGCGAAAAGCAAACCTTACGTTTTACTTTAACAACAGATGCCTTAGCTTCTTTTGATACAAACAGTACATCGTGGATAGCAGAAGCAGGTAAGTATGAGGTAAAATTGGGCTCATCTTCTATTCAGCTTAAACAAAAAGCAGGTTTTATACTTACAACCACCGTTGTGGTAGAAAAATGTAATAAAGTACTTGCTCCACAGGTAGCAATTGATGAATTAAAAAATTAATACAACAAATTTGGATACAGCCGCCTCAATAGTGGAGGTTTTTGTTTATTTGAAAAATAAAACTACTTGAGGTATTTTTGCGGCCAATGGAAAATATAAAAAGATATTTAATTACAGCAGCCTTACCCTATGCAAATGGTCCCGTTCATATTGGGCATTTGGCTGGCTGTTACTTGCCGGCAGATATTTATGTACGGTATTTAAGGGCACAAAAAAGAGAGGTGAAATTTGTAGGTGGCAGCGATGAACATGGCGTCCCCATTACCATCCGTGCCATGAAGGAGGGCATTACCCCACAGGAAGTAGTGGATAGATACCATACAATTATAAAGGAGAGTATGCAAAAGATGGGTATTTCGTTTGATATATACTCCCGCACTTCCAATGCCGTACATCACGAAACAGCCGCTGCATTTTTTAAAAAAATGTACGATGACGGCTTGTTTGAAGAAAAAGAAACAGAGCAGTATTACGATGAGAGCACTAATACATTTTTGGCTGACCGGTATATTGTAGGTACCTGCCCTGTATGCGCTAATCCAAATGCTTATGGCGATCAGTGCGAAAAATGCGGCAGTACACTTTCTCCCGAACAACTGCTAAATCCACGCAGTGCTTTGAGTGATGCAGTGCCGATTAAAAGAAAAACTACCCACTGGTATTTTCCTTTGCAAAATTATGAACCATGGTTAAAGGAATGGTTGTTAGAAGGGCATACCGAGTGGAAGAACAATGTTTACGGACAATGCAAGAGCTGGATTGATAACGGTTTACATAGCCGTGCCATGACAAGGGATAGCAACTGGGGAATTAAAGTACCCTTGCCAAATGCAGACGGAAAAGTACTCTACGTTTGGTTTGATGCTCCCATAGGTTATATATCTGCCACCAAAGAATTAACGGAAAACTGGGCCGACTATTGGTGCCAAAACGATACCAAACTGGTGCATTTTATTGGCAAGGATAACATTGTTTTTCACTGTATTATTTTTCCTGCCATGCTTAAAGCACATGGAGGTTTTGTGTTGCCGGAAAATGTGCCTGCCAATGAGTTTTTAAATATTGAGGGCGAAAAAGTAAGCACAAGCCGCAATTGGGCAGTTTGGGTGCATGAGTACATAAAAGATTTTGTTGGGTGCGAAGATGTGTTGCGGTATGTACTTTGTGCCAATGCGCCAGAAACAAAAGACAATGATTTTACCTGGAAAGATTTTCAAGATAGAAATAACAGCGAGCTGGTAAGCATATTTGGCAATTTTGTAAACCGCACCTGGGTGCTGATGCACAAATTATGTGGTGGTAAAGTTCCAAAACTACACGAAGATATTTTAGATGACAAGGATAGGACATTGATTGAAGATATCCGTAAAGCAAAGGATAAAATTGAAAGTTTGCTGGAAGAATTTAAATTTAGAGATGCGCTGTTTGAGGTGATTGACCTAAGCAGAAAAGGCAATAAATACATGCAGGAAAAAGAGCCCTGGATTGTTGCAAAGAAAATAGCCTCCCCAAACCCCTCCGAGGGAGGGGCTTTAGAGCCTAATGATTCAAAAGGTTTTCCTGAATACCAAACGGCTGACCCTATGGTTTACGGTCTTCTTAAAACATTTGTAAGTGAGAATAGGAGCAACCCTACAGAAGCTGAAAATATATTGTGGCAAATATTAAGAGGTAAAAAATTAGATAGCTATAAATTTAGGAGGCAGCATATAGTAGGATCTTATATCGCAGATTTTGTTTGTATTTCAAAAAAACTTATTATAGAAGTTGATGGCTTAATTCATCAAATTCCAGAAAACCAACTTAGTGACGAAGAGAGAACAGCAGAATTAAAAAAGCTTGGATTTGATGTAATTCGATTTACAAATGCTGAAGTACATAATAATACAGATAGTGTTATAAATATTATTCTTTCTACATTAACAGAAAAGAACGCTAAAGAAACGGACACCAAGAACCCTCCCCTGGAGGGCAGGGAGGCCCAAAAATCCATCGACAACTGCCTCCATTTATGCCTGCAATTAACGGCCAATCTTACCATTCTCATCAACCCATTTTTGCCCACTACCGCTCAAAAAATGATTGGTATGATGAAGGTGGTGGATAAGATGCTGGACTGGAACAACGCAGGTAAAATAAAATTACTAAGCGTTGGGTATAGTTTAAGAGAACCACACTTATTATTTAGAAAAATAGAAGATGCAGAAATAGTTGCACAAGTTAAAAAATTAAAGGAAGGGGCCTCCTTAAATTCCTCCAAAGAAGAGACTTTAGAACCTGCGAAATTGGAAGACGCTAAAAAGTCTTCAGAGGCAAAGCACCCTCCCTTACCTGTCCCTATAAATTCGGGAGAGTACAAAGAGGAAATTCAGTTTGATGATTTTGCAAAAATTGATTTAAAAGTAGGTACAATTTTATCTGCCGGGAAGGTAGAAAAAGCGGATAAGTTATTGAAGCTGCAAATTGATATGGGTTTTGAAGTAAGAACCATTGTAAGCGGCATTGCGCTGCATTTTAAGCCGGAAGATATTATTGGCCAACAAGTAGTAGTGGTAGCCAATTTAGCACCACGCAAAATGAGGGGTATAGAAAGTAACGGAATGATTTTAATGGCAGAAGACAAAGCCGGAAAACTACATTTTGTAAATCCTGCCACGGTTGTGGATAATGGAAGTGGAGTAAGCTAGCAGATACATATTGGTAAAAAGCCGCAATGCCCAAAAGTTATTTGAGTATTGCGGCTTTTTTATTTTTTATCTCAAAAAAGAATAGCTTACTTTCGATTTATAAAAATTAGTTGTTTAGCTAACTAATTTTTATAAAGCCATTTAAAAGCATTAAAAAACGATTTGTATGCAAAAAAGAATAATTAAAAAGGTTGCAGTTTTAGGTAGTGGTGTTATGGGTAGCCGTATTGCCTGTCATTTTGCAGGCGTGGGTTTACAGGTGTTATTGCTTGATATTCAGGCGCCCCCATCCCCGGAAGCTGATCAAAAAAAGACTGATCCAAATAAGATTGTGAATGATGCCCTTGCAGCAGCTATAAAATCTAATCCATCGCCGGTTTACAATAAAGAGGTAATTAAACGCATTACCACAGGCAACTTTACTGATGATTTACATAAAATTGCCCACTACGATTGGGTAATAGAAGTAGTGGTAGAAAGGCTCGACATTAAGCAATCCATTTTTACCGAAGTAGAAAAATACCGCAAGCCAGGCACACTCATAACCTCTAATACTTCAGGCATTCCCATCCATTTGATGGCAGAAGGCAGAAGCGAAGATTTTAAAAAACATTTTTGCGGCACGCACTTTTTTAATCCGCCCAGATATTTACGCCTGCTGGAAATTATTCCAACCCCACACACAGACCCGGCTATAGTTGACTTTTTAATGCATTATGGTGATTTGGTTTTGGGTAAAACAACAGTACTTTGTAAGGATACGCCAGCGTTTATCGCCAATCGTGTAGGCGTTTTTGGTATGATGGCCATTATGAACAGCATGGAAAAACTATCCATGAGTATTGATGAGATTGATGCTTTAACCGGGCCCATCATCGGCAGGCCAAAATCTGCCACTTTTAGAACGGCCGATGTAGTAGGTATTGATACACTGGTAAAAGTTGCCAATGGCGTAGCGCAAAATTGTACGGAAGACGAAGCCATTGCTATGTTTACCATACCTGATTGGTTAGAAAAAATGGTTGCCAATAAATGGCTGGGTGATAAAACAGGACAAGGCTTTTTTAAGAAAATGCCTGCTGCTGCCAAAGGAACAAAAGAAATTCATGTATTAAATCTTTCAACGCTTGAATATGAGCCAAGAAAAAAACCAAAATTTGCAACCTTAGAAGCAGCCAAACCCATAGATGACCTTGCAACAAAATTAAAAGTACTTTGCGCCGGCACAGATAAAGCGGGTGAATTTTACCGGCAGTTTCACTACAATCTTTTTTCTTACATCAGCAATCGTATTCCGGAAATAAGCGATGAAGTGTACAGGGTAGATGATGCCATGATGGCTGGCTTTGGCTGGGAGATTGGTGCGTTTGAAAGTTGGGATACATTGGGCCTTGTAAAAACAACAGCAGCCATGAAGAATGCCGGATATACAGTAGCAGCCTGGGTTGATGAAATGATTGCAGCAGGCAATACTTCCTTTTACAAAATAGAAAACGGCAAGCGGCTTTGCTACGATGTTAGCAGCAAAACCTATAAATCATTACCCGGTGGCGAAGCTTTTATTGTGATGAAAAATTTTGCCAACCAAACCATTTGGAAAAACAGTGCCTGCCGTACCTACCATTTGGGAGATGAGGTACTTGGGTTGGAATGGTACACTAAAATGGGTAGCATAGGTGGCGAGGTGTTAGAAGGTATTCAAAAATCAATATCGCTGGCAGAGGAAAAATACAAAGGTTTGGTGATAGCCAATGAAGGTCAAAATTTTAGTGCCGGCGCCAATGTAGGCATGATATTTATGCTGGCCATTGAGCAGGATTACGATGAAATAGATATGGCCATCCGAATGTTTCAGCAAACAATGATGAGGGCAAGGTATTCAGCTATTCCTGTGGTGGTAGCTCCACATGGTTTGGCATTAGGAGGTGCATGTGAGCTTAGTTTACATGCAGATAAAGTGGTAGCTGCCGCAGAAACATACACAGGACTTGTAGAAGTAGGCATTGGCCTGATTCCCGGTGGCGGTGGTACAAAGGAGTTTGTATTACGGGCATCGGATGAGTTACACAGTGGAGAGGTTGATACCAATACGTTGCAAAACCGGTTTCTTACTATTGCAACAGCCAAAGTGGCTACATCTGCACTAGAGGCCTACGAATTGGGCATTTACAGAAAAGGAACGGATATTATCAGCATGAATATTAACCGGCGTATTGCAGATGCAAAAAATGCTGTTCTTAACTTATATGATGCAGGCTATGTAATGCCCGTGCAGCGAACTGATATAAAAGTAATGGGCCGCAGTGCATTGGGCGCAATGCTTGCAGGTATCAACGGCATGCAGTTAGGCAACTATGCCACTGCACATGATGCTTTGGTGGCTAAAAAATTAGCTTATGTAATGTGTGGTGGCGATTTAAGCGAACCAACTTTAGTAAGCGAACAATATATTTTAGATTTGGAAAGGGCGGCCTTTTTAAGCCTTTGCGGCGAAAAGAAATCGTTGGAAAGAATTCAGAGTATTTTAAAAAGTGGTAAGCCATTGAGGAATTAAATAAATCTTTTTACAATAATATTTCTATTCAGGATGCAGCATAACGGGTTAGTAAATCCAAACACAAATTTGTAACAAATTATGTAGCGTTTGGCTTGCTAATACGTTTTTATGACTTTGTTTATTGCAGGTTTTGGTAACAAATGAAGTTTCTAATTTTTTTAAAAAACTAATCTGAAATAGTGTATTAACCAATAGGCTTAGTTAAATTTTAATACAATTTATTTTTATACACTATTTCTTTTTGCGCAATAAAATTTTCGCATTCATACATCTTTTCTTCATAGCTGCAAATGAGTAAATAAGACCTGTGTAAGGAAATGTTCCTTACCGTGTTGCCTGCGCAATACTCAAAAGAAGCTTCCTTTACGACCATTGTTGATCCGAAGGCCGCATTTACAGACTTATATATTAACCGGATAAATCCGGCCTTTTTAAAAGTTGCAATCATTTGCTTGCCCTCCAAATTGAAGTTCTTCCATTTTTCTTGCACGTAACGGACCATGAGCACGTCAGCCGGCTTCCGCCGCAGGGTAATGTTACAACCCCTATAGTAGCTATTACCGCTACTCGTTCGCTTTTTGCCCAATCTTACTCCCGCCTTCCAACAGTTGCCTTTGCAGGTAGCCTGCCCTGTTGGTAAAACAGGGCGGTACACAGGGTTAGCCTGTTGTCAGGATGAGACACGGATGGGTTAACGCCGAACTATTCACCGGACATGTTGATTATCCACGTAAACTGAGTTGCTAACAGTTTAACTCATATCGTTGCCGTTTTGGCTGAAGCTTTAAAACTTTGTCAAACCCCTAAGCTCCTTGCAGGTGACGGTGATTCTAGCGTTCATTCAATTAATTTGTGCACACCACCCAGCTTAGCCCTACACCGATTGGGTTTATCAGTTATGTTAACTTCCTCACGGATTTCGAGATCCAGTCTTGCGACTGCTCGGTTCATTGTTCCGGGTGCTTACTACCGCCCGATTACTCAAGCCGCAGTACCGGTAAGCAATTACTCGTGGAAGAGTAGGTTTTTCTTACGGATGCCCGTATAAAACAATCCAACCATGACCTTTTTCAGGTCGCACTAAATTGTCCCAGCCCTGCTTTTGTAAATACTTTTGTTGTTTGCAGGCTTATCTCGTCAATAGGTTTTAAATTATTGAGGGTAATTACCCTTTTTTGTTTTCTTTTGTTGATATAAGCCTTCATATTTGTGGGTAATTACTCTTTTATGTCAAACTTTAGTAATGATAATTTATTAAAATCGGTTTTTCAAGACGAGTTTAAAGTATTAGATTTAAGGCAGTTGTTTGATGATAAACTTCCTGAGTATGATATAAGCAAAACAAAAGCACTTAATATTCTAAGTATTGATAAAGATGTTTTTGATGAAATTGTCAGCGGTACTGCGAAACAGCCTGGCATTATTAATATTAAAAGTTTCTTCCAATCCGTGAAGTTGACGCTTTCAACTTTTTAAGTTTTTACCAGCTACAAAGTTCGTAGTAAGCATTTTTTTTTCGGGTTAACAATGCTTTGGATATGTGTATTTGTTTTTATATTGCAATGATAAATCAATTGTAATGAAACAGCACATCAATATTTACACAAGTATACTTTTTCTTAGTATAGTCTTTTGTGGCTGTTCTCCCAAAACAGTCACTCCTAAAATGGAGATTGAACAACTCTCGGTTGTTTGGACCTTGATAGGTAATACCGCAGAAGAAGAATGTATTGCCGAATTTGCGTTTATTAACAATGGAAAATCGGCGGTAAAACAAGGTGATTGGATATTATATTTCAATCAAAATACTTTGCAAGTCGCTGCCGCCATGCCCGATTCTGCCAAAGGAAGGGTGGAACATATCAATGGTGACCTTTACCGGTTTTTACCTGGAAAGGATTTTAATATAGCCCCTGCCGATACACTTAGAATTCGCTATAAGTACAAAGGCATGTTAATTAAAGAGGGTGAGGCTCCTGCGGGGGCTTATTTTGTGCAGCAGATGGGCAACGATAAAGAAGAAATCCTTCTTCCAAAACATTTTAAAGTGTCGCCATTCAACAACCTGAATGCGCTTGCACCCGACCCCTCCCTGTTGGCGACCATTCCAACCGCTGCCAATGAATATGCCCGTAATTTAGCTATCCCCATGCTGCCTTTAACGCAGGTGGGAAAAATTATACCGACACCTTTTCAATACAAAGAAGGTAGCGGCAATGTTGTTTTAACTGAAAAAACGGTGGTCAGTTACGCCAAAGGTCTTAAAAACGAAGCAGGTTATTTGGTGGACATGCTGAAAAAAATGTTCGGTATTACCCCTAAAATTACCGAGGGTGCAAGCAATGACAGTAACGCCATTCGTTTGAGCTTTGCCCCAACATCAGCAAATGGCGTTGCTGCCGAAGCCTATCGCCTTTTGGTGAGCGCCGGCAAAGGGGTACATATAACAGGAACAGATGCGGCGGGTGTTTTCTACGGCGTTCAAAGTTTATTATCAATCATTGGGGCGGACCGCCAACAAGCGGCAATCGTTGTTAATGAAGTGGATATATTAGATGCGCCACGGTTTGGCTATCGGGGTTTTTTGTTAGATGTATCCCGCAATTTTCAGAAAAAAGAGACTGTGTTGCGGCTGATTGACCTGCT